>JABJKH010000056.1 GCA_018660465.1 Rhodospirillaceae bacterium | reverse complement strand
AGTGGCCACATCAGGCCGCTTGATCTGAGTGAAACCTTTGCCGACATTGATACCGGCGATACGGCGATGATAGAGAAGCTGGCGGCACTACACAGTTACGATGTCTATACAGGACATTGCCATTGCATTGATTGTCGTAAGACCAGCGGCACAGGACACGCATCACATATGGGAATTCCCGCGGACGCGCTTACGGTTACAGGCGATGTAAAATTCTTCGACGCACCAACTGACAGCGGCAATACGGTCAGCAGAGGGTTTTGCCCGACTTGCGGAAGCGCACTCTATTCGACAAATTCAATAATGCCGGAACATGTCTTCGTGCGGGCATCCAGCCTTGATGATCCAGAACTTTTTGTCCCGCAATTCGTGGTCTACACCAGCCGCGCCGCGTCCTGGGATAAAATGGACCCGTCGCTACCCGCCTTCGAAGAAATGCCCCCGCCAGAGGCGATGCACGATTGAGCCCTACCCCGTAAACGCCTGAATTCCCGTCTGCGCGCGGCCCAAAATCAACGCGTGGATATCATGGGTGCCTTCGTAAGTGTTGACGCTTTCCAGGTTTAACATGTGACGAATAACGCCGAATTCATCGCTGATTCCATTACCGCCGTGCATGTCCCGGGCGGTGCGGGCGATTTCCAAGGACTTGCCAGCAGAATTGCGTTTGAGCATGGAGATCAGTTCAGGCGCTGCCTTCCCCTCATCCAACAAACGCGACATCTGCAAGCACCCATTCAGACCGATGGCGATTTCAGTTTGCATGTCGGCGAGCTTCTTTTGCACCAGTTGATTGGCCGCTAGGGGTCGTCCAAACTGCGATCGATCCAGGGTGTACTGCCGTGCCGCCATCCAACAGAATTCCGCAGCACCAAAAGCGCCCCACGCAATTCCATGTCGCGCTTTGTTCAAACAACCGAACGGACCGCCCAAGCCCTTCACATCAGGGAACATGTACCCGTCCGGCACAAAGACGTTGTCCATCGCGACTTCGCCGGTGATGGAGGCGCGCAGCGAGAACTTGCCTTCAATTTTGTTGACGGAGAGGCCTTCCGCCCCTTTTTCGGCAACAAAGCCGCGAATTTCACCGTCTAGCTTCGCCCAAATAACAAAGACATCAGCGAAGGGCGCGTTGCTGATCCACATCTTTGCGCCATTCAGGACATAACCGCCGTCGACTTTTTCCGCCTTGGTCTTCATGCCGTTGACATCGGATCCGTGGTCCGGCTCGGTCAGACCAAAACATCCCGCCAATTCTCCTGTCGCCAAACCGGGAAGATACTTTTTCCGCACCTCCTCCGTGCCATAGGTCAGGATTGGGTAAATTACCAATGACGCCTGTACCGATAAAGTTGAGCGATAGGCCGAATCAACTCGCTCCATCTCTCGTGCAACCAGGCCGTAGCTCACATGGTTCATGTCGGCACCGCCGTATTCTTCAGGTAGCATGATGCCCAGCAGCCCCAGCTCCCCCATTTCGTTGAGGATATTCCGGTCCATGGTTTCGTTGCGGAAAGAGTCCAGAATACGAGGCGCCAATTTCTCCTGCGCATAGTCATGGGCGGTATCACGCACCAGACGTTCGTCTTCGGTCAGTTGATCCTCAAGATGCAGGGGGTCTTCCCACTTGAATGGAGTTTTAGGCATGGCAGGAGTCCTTTGTAAATTTCTCCCCGCAGAAAAGCCTATCTGTAACGGGGGTGCAAGACCTCGCTTAGCGGGAACATTAGCGCACAAAAAAAGGGCCATCCGTGGGTTCCGGGGATTTCCCGAATCACGGACGGCCCATTAACCAAGTATGGGTTTACGCTGCCTTGATATCAATTAGGAATTTCTCGACTTGACCCCGCAGGTTGTCAGAATGATCCGAGAGTGTCCCCACAGAATTCAGCACGCTGTTAGCGGCGGAGCCGGTGTCCGACGCTGCTGTATTAACGGTTAAGATGTTACTCGTTACTTCCGTTGTGCCGGAAGCTGCCTGTTCGACACTTCGGGCAATTTCCTGCGTTGCGGCGCCTTGTTCTTCAACCGCTGCCGCAATTGTTCCTGCGGCCTCACTGATATTTGTAATGGTTGATCCAATCCCATCAATCGCCTTAACGGCTTCGCCGGTCGATTGCTGAATTCCAGTGATATGGACGCTAATGTCCTCAGTTGCCTTGGCCGTTTGATTGGCTAGGTTTTTAACTTCGGATGCCACCACAGCGAAACCTTTGCCGGCATCACCAGCGCGGGCGGCTTCGATGGTTGCGTTCAAGGCCAGAAGATTGGTCTGATCAGCGATATCCGTGATCAACGCGACCACGGCACCAATTTTTTGCGACGCCTCAGACAAATCTTGGATCTTATCAGTCGTAATACGTACTTCATTTACCGCGTCATTGGCGATTTGGGAAGAATGCGTAACCTGACGGCTAATTTCCCCAATTGAGGCGGATAATTCTTCCGCTGCCGTCGCTGCAGTTTGAACGTTGGCCGATGTTTGCTCTGCAGCGCTCGCAACAGCATTCGATTGCACCATTGTATCATCCGCAGTTTGGACCATGCCTTCGGCTTCGGCTTGCATGGAATTCGACGCTGTCGCAACTTCGGACAGAACGCCGCTAACGCCTTGTTCGAACGCCACCATTAATTTCTCACGGGCACGTAGCCGGGCTTCTTTGGCACCCGCTTCCTTACGTTGTTCCGTTCCCAGTCTCTCGGCCTCTATCATGTTCGCCTTAAAGACTTCTACTGCCTTGGCCATTGCGCCAATTTCATCTTGCAATTCAAGCGCTGGAATTTCGGTTTTCAAATTGCCGCCCGCGAGGTCACCCATAGCCTGCGTCATTGAGTCAATGGGCCGTGAAATTCGACGCGCAAAGAAGATCCCAAGCACTGAAACGATAATTGCCAAGATAACACCGGCGATCAGGAGTGACTGGGCCATGCTTCTTACTGGGCCCAAGACTTCAGATTCATCAATTTCAGCCAATATTGCGAAGGTTGTTTTCTCAAACACAATGGGGGTATACGCCGAAAACACAGGAATACCGCGATAATCTGGCGTGACCTCAATACCGGATTTATTCGCCAGGGCTTTCTTCACCGTCGCCGTTTCGACTTTTGTTTTCAAGATTGTTGGCTCTTTGGAAAACCGGGAATTACTCCGCATCAAGAAATCTTTACCCACGATATAGGTCTCTCCTGACTCTCCCATGCCTGCTGCAACCTGCATGATCGTGTTAATCCGATCGACAGGCATCTGAAAGACAAGCGAACCAATATTCTTTCCAGCGGCGTCTATAATCGGGGTCGCGATAAAGCTGGCCGGCGCGTTAGCACTTGGGGCGTAGGGTTTAAAATCAAAGAACATAACGCTATCTTTTGCAGCAGTCTTGGTCTTGCGAAAGGCGTTCCCAAGGTCACTGTATTTCCATTGCCCGTTATCAAGGTTCGTTGCGAAGTCGAGTTCTTTGAAAACCGAGTAAACAACATTGCCTTTTGGATCGACCAAGAAGACATCGTAGTACCCGCGCGCTTCGAGGAACTTCTTGAACCAAGGGTGCAGTTGGCCGTGGGTCTTGCTGTAAGCGGAGCCATCGCTTGCCATTATCAACTTATGCTTTTCACCCAGCTTATTCGGGTTGTTCTGAATATAAATCTTCTGCAACTGAACATCCGGGTCGCCCGACTTAGAAATGGCCGCGAAATCACGTTGGAAGGCGTTCATTGCCGAGATAACAGCCCCATTGGAAGCTGTAACCAGCAAGTCCTCACGGATACTGGAAAGATATTGGCTCAGCGCCGCCTTTCGGGACACCATTAGCGCCGTCAGTTTCTCATTAGCCGCCTTGGTCAATAGTCCAGACGTGGTCCGGTAGGAATTAATGCCCGTAATCAAGGAAGCGACCAGGGCTGCTGATATGATAATAAGTGGTAATTTGGTAGCAATTTTAAACGCCGGAAACGTCATCGAATTAATCTCCAAATTGTTTACTGGCTTCTGGGATATTCGATTATGATGTGGGGGGGTGATTTTATTTTTCAATAAAAGTTTCTTCCGTTAAATAAAAAAAAGAGCCATCCGTGGGACCCGGGAATTCCCCGGGTCACGGATGGCCCAAATTTGCCGATTTGGATTAAGTGTTTTTTTTACCCGGCGCGGACTTGTGCCAAGAATTGATCCACCTCTGTTTTTAACACTTCAGACTGTTGCGACAGTTCGCTGGATGCATTCAGGATTTCGCCTGCTGCGTGGCCGGTTTCGCCGACAGCTGTTGTCACACCTGAGATATTGCTATTGACCTCCGATGTGCCATTGGCTGCTTGCTCCACATTGCGAGCGATCTCCTGCGTTGCGGCACCTTGTTCTTCAACTGCGGATGCAATGGTTGCGGCGATTTCGTTGATGTCGCTGATGGTGCTCCCGATACGTTGAATGGCGCCAACTGCATTTTGACTGGCATCTTGGATACCATTGATCTGAGCACTGATCTCCTCGGTCGCCTTGGCGGTTTGGTTGGCCAAGTTTTTGACCTCGGACGCCACAACCGCGAAGCCTTTACCGGCGTCACCGGCTCTCGCTGCTTCGATGGTCGCATTCAGCGCCAACAGGTTGGTCTGCTCGGCGATGTCGGTAATCAGGCTCACAACCTCGCCAATCTTATTCGCCGCACTGGCCAATGATTGAATCATCTCATCAGCGTTATTGGCCTCATCCACGGCGCCGCCAGCAATGCGGCTGGATTCCTGAACCTGTCGACTGATTTCATTGATCGAACTGGACAGTTCCTCGGCCGCTGTCGCAACCGTTTGAACATTGGCAGAGGCTTGTTCGGATGCCGCTGCCACGGTTGAGGACTGTTCGCTGGCCTGTTCTGCCGTTGTCGCCATGGACTGGGCTGAACTCTGCATTTCGGTGGATGCAGAAGAGACCGAGGCGACCACGCCACCGACGCTTTTTTCGAAGTCATCAGCCATTTGGCTCAACGCAGCCTTCTTCTCAGCTTCTGCAACACGCGCTTGTTCGGCTTGTTCGGCCTCCATTTGTTTGACGCGAATGGCATTGTCTTTAAAGACTTGGACCGCCTGCGCCATTTCGCCGATTTCGTCGGTCTTATCGAGCGCCGGGACTTCGGTTTCCAGTTTACCTTCGGCCAGTTCACCCATGGCGGAAGTCATTTCCGTAACCGGCCCGACGATGGAACGAACGCTTAACAGTACAATAACGACTGCTGAACCAATGCCGACCGCCAGCAAAATCCATTCGAATGTTTGCAGACTATGAACTTGAGACGTATTCAAGTCAGCATCCCTCTGCAACAGAGCCGATTGATTACGCGCCATGCCACCTTGGCGGACGCCTTTTGCATCCTTGATGCCCGTCAGCATGTTCATCAGCTTACCCGCACGAGGCGCAGCTTCAGTAACCAAAGTGTAGTTCGCCATGTTCCACTTTTTGGAACCACGAATGGCAAACATCTTAGGCGGCAGCGGCAGGAAATTCGTTCTGGCCGCATCAAACTTTTTGAAAGCAACCAACTGCGCAGGGCTCAATAGAGATTGCTTTTGCTTCAATTGACCAAAGCGGACGCCGTTTTTCTTCCACATGACATCGAATGATTTCTTAAACTTTTGATTGCCGGTAAGAAGGAAAGCACGAATGCTGGCGAGGCCCCGGGCGGTTGTGCCACGGGTATCCGCCATCATGCCCAACAAATTCTTACGCATGGGCGTTGCCGGTAAATCCCGTTCCAGGGTAATGATTTTGGTGATCTCAGAAACCAAGGTCGTGGCAAGTGGCGCCGCGTCTTGGACCAGGATTTTAGTGGCAGGTTGTTCATCAATTGTCTTGGCGATGCCTTCGACCTTCGCCTGTGCTACACGGAATTCATTCAGTACGCCTTTGAACACCTGTAAATTCTCAACGTTCTTAGGATTGGTCCAGCTTTTCGACAGCTCATCCATTTTTGCAGTGGTTTTGTCGATCTCGCCCCAGACCTCGGCGCGGCCGTTCTTAAACTTAGGCGCGCCGGTCAGCATGTAACCACGCAATGCGGCAAGGGAGGCATTAATATTATTGACCATCGCAGCACTTGAATTCGCCGTCGGCATACGAAGTTCAATAATCCTGTTAGATACGCTGTTGATTTTGGAAACTTGAACGATCGTGATGCCGGTCGCACCAATTAGAATCGCAGACATGATGCCAAAGCCGAGAATTAATCGGCCACTAATTTTAAGATTCATACTTCTAAACTCTCCATGAACAGTGTGATTGAACAATCAATATTATTGTACTCTTGGGCGTGTTTCACAAGTATTTCATAAATATTTCAATTTATTACAGAAATATACTATCATTAGTTACTTTGTATTACACAAAAGTTATACATATTATTTTTAAAACATATAACTTATTGGCAGTGTAACTGCGAGTGATACTTAAAATCTATCGATCATTGGGGCTATCCAGTTAATAGGCAAGCGCACCAGAACAAATTTGTGGAAAGATAGCCCATCCGTGATTCTGAGGAATATCTGCCTTTAAACGGCCTCAAGGCAGTACTTTGGTCTTGGTGCAGCAGTTACATATACCGTGCCCCGATCTCGGATTGGCACATTATATGATGTAAAAATTTACATCGGACGCGACTCTAACGCGAGATTTCCTGAAATAACGTGATGTTGTCGACTCGTTTTGTTTCTTATTCGACAAAGTTGAGACATCAATTTCAGCTTGCGCGACATCGCGTACGGTGACGTTTCGTTCCATCGCGGTCCGATGCATATTTGAAAATTTGACGAATTATCGATTGTCCAATCACTTATACATTAACGGCCAATAAACAGGCACACTTCATGGTCCAACTCCCCGCCAGACCACGCCACGGAGCGATCATAAAATCTTTTGAAATATTCAAGCGTCGATCCCATGTCAGGTACGACCGCATCCTCGACACAAACTTGGGCAAAGTCATCCGAGGACCGGATCACCGAGAACCCCTCAACGTCTTGAACTTGGTCCAAAGACGGCGCGGCAAAGCCCATGGACCACCCTTTGAACTCACGTTTTTCGATCGGCCCAACATTAATCGGATCGATATCTTTGTTGCGGTTGTCTTTTTGAATTAACTCATACAGTTGAAGAATGTCGTCTTTCGGGCCCTCAAGAACCTGCAAGAACACACCGGAAAGGTATAGTAATGCCCCTGTTACACCGTGTTTCTTATTATTTTCCCGGGACTTTTCAAGCATTTCCAACAACTCACCAACATCCAGCGCTTGCGTTGCCGCGCTGGTGAAAACAAGCTGATACAGCCTCGTCAATTAACCATCCCCCGTTGGTTCGTCACGCACATAAGAAGCAGCAACCAATTAGTGTTTGGACGATTCACTTTATCAAAAAAGTCGCATATCAACTGCTAATTAACAAGCGTTTATAGTTAACTTATTTTTAGAGTCAATAAATAGCTGAATCTTAATAAATAAAATTGCCGATATGATCATCATCAGCATAAAAACAACGCAAGACATTAGCTCTCGTTGTGGCCATCACCGGCTTCTCAACGAACCGAATTGTATTTAAGGTCTCAGGAGATTATAAATAACCCTGTTCGGGACTCCCGAGCATTTCGGAAATTTTGCAGAAGACATTGCACCATGAGCACCACAACAGCCCGCCATAACATGGTTGAAAACCAGATCAGGACCAATCGGATCACCGATGAACTGATCATCGAAGCCATGGACGATATTCCGCGCGAAGCCTATGTGCCGGAGATGTATAAGGGCATTGCCTACATCGACACGTCGATTTCCCTTGAAAACGACCGCCATATTATGGAACCGCTGGCTCTCGCCCGCCTGACCCAGGCTGCAGAAATCATGCCGGGAGACATCGCCCTGGTGGTTGGTTCCGGGGCTGGGTATGCCGCAGCCTTAATCGCACGGCTGGCCGATGCGGTCGTGGCGTTGGAAAGCGACAAGGCGTTGGCGGCATCGTCGGTAGAGACCCTCACCGACCAAGGCATCGATACGGTCGCCGTGGTGACAGGAGCTCTTAACAAAGGCTACGCCAAGCAGGCGCCCTACGATGTGATCCTATTTAATGGTGCAGTGGCTGAGGTTCCGGAAGCCATTCTGAAACAATTGGCAGAAGGCGGACGGTTGGTTGCGATTGTCGCCGAACCCACGGTTGGGCGCGGCATGATCTACACCCGGACCAGCAGCGGGGTATTCGGCCGACACGCGTTCGATGCCAATGCCCCGATTCTGCCGGGTTTTGAGCAAAAACCCGAATTTGTATTTTAATCTATCATTAGATTATCCATTTAGATTCAACCACTTACGACTTGCCGGATTGACTGACGTGCATTGCCAAACGCACGCGTTATGATAAGTGCCGTGTGGTGGGGGATCGGGTTTCTTATGAGGCGGCTAGTGATTTTCAAGAATAAAACAGGATATTTTCTGACCACTGTGGCGGTTGCCGTCGTATTGGTTGGGGCTTTAGAAGTTAAGGCACAAAGCCTGACCGACGCGCTGGTATCAGCCTATAGCAATAACCCGACACTGCTGGCAGAACGGGCCTCGCTTCGTGCCGTTGACGAAGAAGTTCCCCAAGCGCTGTCGAATTGGCGCCCGACTTTGGAAGCGTCTGGCGATTTTACCCGGGAAAACACCTATAACAGCAGCCGGTCTGGCGGTAATACCAGCGCGGTTCGATCCCCGCGCGGCGTCGAATTGACCGTTTCGCAACCTGTATTTCGCGGTTTTCGCAATCGCGCGGCCTTAAGTGCTGCGGAAAATGCGATCAAGGCCGCGCGCAACCGCCTGTTAAATGTCGAACAAAGTGTGCTTTTGGACGCCGCCACCGCCTATATGGGCGTCGTGCGGGATCAGGCTATCCTGGAATTAAACGTTGGCAACGAACAAGTCCTGCGTCGCCAGTTGGAAGCCGCCGAAGACCGCTTCCAGGTTGGCGAAATCACCCGCACAGACGTCAGCCAAGCCAAGGCGCGCCTGTCCGGGGCGACAGCGGACCGAATTCAGGCCGAAGGTTCTTTGGAAACATCCCGGGCAACCTACTTAAAAATAATTGGCGCGGCCCCAGGGAATCTCGTTCGACCTAAGGGTGTCTCCAACGACCTACCTGCACACAAGTTGGCGGCTCTGTCCCTGGCGGAAAAAGCACACCCCACTGTCAAAGCAGCCATTCATGATGAACGTGCGGCGCGTGACAATGTGAAAGAGACCGAAGGCGAGTTACTGCCGACGTTATCTCTAAACGGCACCCTGAATTACAAGCTTGAGAGTTCCAGCGACACCAGTGAAGCCTCAGAAGGTTCCATTGGCGCGACCTTGTCGGTGCCGCTTTATCAATCAGGCTCTGTCTATTCGCGCATCCGCCAAGCCAAACAGACCGCCGGTCAACAGCGCTTGTTGATTGACCAAGCCACACGCGACGTCGTTGAAGAAGCCGCACAGGCGTGGCAAGCCTTGGTGACCGCACGCGCGCGGATAGAATCCTTCCAAGCCCAGGTCGACGCCAACGAAATTGCCCTCGAAGGTGTACAGCGCGAAGCCGCCGTTGGATCACGTACGGTGCTGGACATTCTAGATGCAGAACAAGAGCTGTTGGACGCCAAGGTCAATTTGGTTGGTGCTCAACGTGACGAGACCGTTGCAATTTTCTGGGTTAAGGCAACAACCGGGCAACTGACAGCGCGGCAACTTGAATTAGACGTCAAACTTTATGATCCATTCAAACACTATAATGAAACTCGCGAAAAATGGCATGGCACCACCAGTTCCGGCGAAATTAAGGAGAAACCCCGTTCTGACGGATATGATGACGCCGAAAAAGTGATGCCCAAAAAATATTAGCTGGAAATAAAATCTGGAATTTTCGATAAAAAAGCGGAATAATCTGCCTTCGAAATGAGTGAAACGCCTGGAAATTGGCGTTTTTTTCGCCGAAAATTTCGCAGGGACTCTTAATTTTTCCAAATTAGTGGTACAATTTATTTCGTGTAACCCCGTGCGCGTTAACTATTTATTTGTATTGTTCCCTAAGAATCGCCTTAATCACGGGAGTACCTGGGAAGTAAATCTATGAGCGATGAAAATGGGCAAGCAGGCGAGGACGGTGCTGAACCGTCAATGGAGGACATTCTAGCCTCTATTCGCCGAATACTATCAAAGGACGAGCAGGAGGAGGAAGCGGCAGCAGAAGCCGCCCCTGAACCTGAGCCGGAACCAGAGCCTGAGCCGGAACCAGAGCCAGAACCTGAGCCTGAGCCAGAGCCTGAGCCAGAACCTGAAATGGATATGGCGGCAGCGATGGAGGAGCCAGAGCCGGAACCAGAGCCTGAGCCTGAGCCTGAGCCGGCACCTGCGCCAGAACCAGAGCCGGCACCTGTTATGGCCGCGCCGGAACCAGCGCCACCACCACCACCGCCACCACCACCGCCGGTTGAAGACGTCATTGAATTGACGCCTGAAATGATAGCGACCGCGGAAAATGTGGTTTCTGGTATGACCTCACAAGTTTCAACGGATGTCTTGGCAGAACTCGCCCGCGCCATCATCGACCGACGCGATATGGACATTTCGTCTGGGTCGTCAGTAACGCTGGAGGGCATGGTGCGTGAAATGCTGCGCCCGATCCTGCGCGAATGGTTAGACCGCAATCTGCCATACCTAATCGAACGATTGGTTAAAAACGAAATTGATCGCATGATCAACCGAGCCCAAGGGCTACCGCACTAGTCCCTGGCTTGAAATTTAAATAAAAAAAGCCCCCGCCTCGGAAATCGAGCGGGGGCTTTTTTATTGTTGAGTTCTATTCAGGCGGCGCGATCCCCTTCTCCGCGCATGCCTCAACAAAAAAACGCTCCCATTCACTAATTGCTTCTTTGTTGTCGAAGGCGCGGGGGGCGGTTTCGGCGATGCGCGCCTTGGCTTGTTCCTTAAAATCAGGGTCGGTCGCCAAACGCACAGCGATTTCGGCGTACTGTTCGGGAGTTTCGGCCACCAAATCCATATATCCCATGTGCTTATAAATCGACATGCAATACCGGCCACGGGCAAATTCCGTCGGCATTGTCACCACCGGCAAACCCATCGACAGGGCTTCCAATGTGGTATTACCGCCATTGAATTGGGGGATGTCGAGGCTCACGTCAACGCACCCCATAAGCGCTAAAAAGTCCTCGTGCTTCTGGCTTGGAACGAAGCGAATGCGGTCAACAACTTGCGGGATTGAGTTCTTGAAGCGGGCCAGCAGCAGCTCGCTCCAGCGCCGCCGGGCACCGTGCACCAACAAGATATGTCCCTTGGGATCACGCCTGAGAACATCACCTAAAATCTGATCGAAATTCGGGTGCAGCTTAAACAAATACTGCGCGACCATGTAGTAATTGATATTTTCCTCCATGCCAAACTCGACCCTCGTTTTTGGCGATTCTGGCATCTTAGGTCGCGTATAATAGGTCCCTAATGTATTGAGTTTAAACAATTTTTCGCTGTAATGACCTTCCGCGCCCGGCCCTTCTAAATCTTCGGCGCTGACAAAGTAATCCATGTTGGGAATGCCGGATGTTACCGGATGCCCCCACGACATCGCCTGCACCGGGGCGACCCGCGCCATGGCCAGGCAGAGTGCAAAAACGTCCATACCGAGTTCCGGATAGACCACCACGTCCAGTTCCTGGGCCATTAGCTTTTCCCGTGCTGGGGCCAGTTCCAAAGGCAGTTGAATGGTGCGGTCCACTCGGCGCTGTATCTCTTCGGTGACGTGATCGGTACGGTGCGGCGCGAAGGCGACTGTGACATGGAATCGTTTACGGTCCAGGCCCATGATCATTCCTTTGAACAACCGCCCAATCGAATGATCAAAAAAGAACGATGAAACGAAACCAATCTTTATCCGCGGTTCTTTGCTTCTATCTCTACCTTCCGCGCAATGTGGTGCAACCGCACCATACTCAGGCCGCGACTTCAAATAGATGTTCACCAAAGCCTCGTAGTAGGCACGGTCATTATAGCCGTGATAGGCGAGGTAAAATAACGTCGCACTGTCCCGAGCAGGTGCTTCCAAGTTCAGCTCAGCTTCCGCCATTAGCTTTAACGACTGCGCCAGACGCGCCTGCATGATCGCTATATAGTTTGAATTCTCAACGATTGGCGGCAGGGCCATGGCCATTTTGAGACGAATATAGTCCTGCGGCTTAAATGTCTGCGCCACCCCCCAGCTCCCTAAGGCTCGGAAGTATTCGCAATCGCGGATGCAAATGTTGCCCAATTGGATATAACTGCCGACCAATCCAGGATCGATCGCCGTCGCTATGGATAAGTGCGTCTTGGCGTTGTCCAGATCACCGGCTTGATACAGCAGGTCGCCCAACTGGGCCTGGGCACGAGAATCACCGGGGGTGCTTTTGACGTGTTCCCGTAATTCTTCGATCTTCTCGCCGATTGTCGTAGGTGTCGTATCGCTCATCAGTGGGCAAACCGTTTCATTCCACCGTCCACGTGGAACAGTTCCCCGGTGATATAGCGTGCCAAGGGCGACGCTAGGAATACCGCCAGGACGGCTAAATCCTCGGCTTCGCCAAAATATCCGACCGGAATATTACGCTCGGCGAATTCTTCGCGTTCAGCCGGGTCTGGGTGGCGGCGTTCCATAATTTGTTCAGTTTTTAGCCGTCCCGGCGCGATGGAATTAACCGTCACACCATCCTTGGCGATGTCGCGTGATAGTCCCTTGGCCCAGGCATGTACAGCCGATTTGGCTGCGTTGGCGATGTTCATGCCTGAAGGTTCAACGGTACCGGTTATATTGATCACCCGACCCCAGTTGTTTTCCTGCATACCGGGAATGGCAGCGGTGCTGAGCCTGCGCAGTGCGGTGAAGTTAAGGCCCATGCCTTCTTCCCATTCGCTTTCCGCCGCATCCCAGGATGTCGGCCTGGAGCCGCCTGCTGAATTGATCAGAATGTCGATACCGCCCAGACCTTCATTGGCAGCGTTGATGATGTCATCCACCGCACCATCATCCGTCACATCAGCGACGATAATTACCGGCGCGGCACCACCTGCATCGACAATTTCTGAAGAGAGTTCCTCAAGCAATTCAGCGCGTCTGGCGACCACCGCGACCGCGCAGCCTTCCGCCGCCAGCATCACCGCCGTTGACCGCCCGAGTCCACGGCTTGCGCCTGTGACCAAGCATCGCTTTCTGGCTAGTTGTAAATCCATGAATTAGCTTCCCGCAGAATTATTATCCGGACAAGTTAAACCAGCTTCCCCGTCCAAACCATGCGAAAAAATTTAGAATACTTAAATTTGGGAGATATCAAGAATCGAACATCGAATCCAAATCATCTTGCGACATTTTGCCGCCGTCGCCTTCTTGGGGACCATCACTGACAGCCCCTTTCTCATCTTTCCGGCGTTCAGGCCCCTTATACCCCGGCATTGGGCGACGCCGACGATCTGGGCCGAAATAGGCCGTCATGCCCTTAACCTCGATAAACGACCTTGGCTTTTCGATCACAGATTTAATGCGTTCATAAAGTCGTTTAGCGGAAACCGGTTTGGCAAGAAATTCATTGATGCCTGAGTCCCGGGCTTCGATCACGCGTTTCATTTCTGTGTGACCGGTCAACATAATGATCGGCACGAACGGATTGGCACTGTCGTTAGGTTGGCGGATCATGCGGGTTAGATCCAGCCCATCCAACGGGTCCATATTCCAATCCAGAATAATGATATCGGCGGCGAAATGACGAAGTTCCTTCAACGCATCCGCACCGTCCGCTGCTTCCATAATCGTTCGTACACCAAGCGCGCCTAAAATGGACTTAACCAAATTACGCATGTGCTTGTTATCGTCGACGACAAGGAAGTTCAAACGTTCCAGATTATAGTCGGTCATCTGCGCCTTACACCTGTTTGGTCCAATGCCGTTCCAACCAGCATTTGATTTATCATTGTGATAATATCTACTTAAAGCAGAAACCTGTCCAGTCCATAGACGATTGATCGTCAATTATTGGCTGCGCCCTTACACATTAAGTAGAAGCCAAGACCTTGGATTTTAATGAATTTTAAAAGAGAAGGAACAAGGGGGCGAAAGATTTTACTCTTTACGCCCCCCTGCCACGGAGGAAAATCGCAATGGGTTGCGACAGAAAAATTTTACTCCCCGGGACGCTGAAATACCAACGCACGACCCGTCACATCGTATCACGATAGGGTGATCCGGTTTCAGTTCCATTATTCAGGGGTATTAGAAAGATTCTTATCTAGCAAACAGAAGTCGGGAAAATGACTAACTGGTCAGTCCCTTAACCGTCTTGTAGACGATCTTCCAGTTCCACGCGACAGCAATGAAGGTTATGCAAAGGACCAAGAACCAAATACCTGCAGAACGCAATCGAGCCGAAGCGCGCGCCTTCTTGTCCGCGGCTTCCTTCGCCAAACGGGCATTGCGACGGATGACTGCACGCCGCTTGCGCGCTTCGTCCTCTTCCTCGAGCTGCGCACGCCCATCAATGTCGTCTTTACTCTCAAAATCCGCAGGGCTTACCATCGGGTTTACTTTTCACCGTTCTGACCAAATCGCGAATGCCTTAATTGCGCGAATTAAAATACCTTTGCAAGTAAAATTCCACAAGTGTGTATTAAAATCGATATAAATTTTCCTTTGAATATCAATGAAATCTAAGCAGTCGACAGGAACACGACAGAAACCTAGACGTCAGAAATTTTTAAACTTTGGCCTTCCCAGCAGCCTATTTCAGGAAGCTCTTAGGCCTAGGCACCCTTCGACCGCGGAAAACAATTGAGAGAGATCAACAGGTTTGGTAATGACGTCATAACAATCCGATTGATGCAGGAGTTTCATTTCCGCACTTGACGCAAAATCAGACACGACAATCACCGGCATTGTGTTCTTTAGCTTAGGATCGCTTTTAATCGACCTGATCAGCTCTAAGCCCCCCTCATCGGGAAACTCAAGGCTCACCAACATCAAGTCGCTCCTTTGTTGACGCACCAAAGCAAGGGCGTTACCAGGGTCATCAACCTTTTGCGTTTCAAACCCTCGCGCCACCAAAATGTCATTTAACATTTTCATGTGTAGCCGATCAGGTTCCACAATCATCACACGATGTATCATTCCAATAGTTCTCTGCCCCCAAACTCCAAAATCTTAAGCCACGGATTCAGTAGATGTGGATGCCCTTAACACACTCCAAAGTGGGCATGATTTAAGATAAGGAAATTTTATGGGAGCAGATTACACACCAGGACTGTCGAAATTCTGTCTAAATACAATAATATTTTCAAACGGTTACAGCTTCAGGTCAGGAATCGTCGCCCAAACAATAGCCGACTCCGCGCTGATTTATGATATGAACATCCGCGCCTGCGTCCTTCAGCCGTTTTCTGAGCCGCGAAACCTGGAGTTCTACCGCGTTGGAGGTGACTTCTTCGCCAAATCCATAAACTTTGTCTTGCAAGGCGTCTTTGGAAATATACCGCCCCTTACTCCGCAATAAGTTTTCTAAAATACCGGTCTCGCGGCGAGGACAACGGATCGTCACACCCTCGACTGAGACTTGTCGGGACGATGGGTCCAGGGCGATATTACCCACGGTCAGCGACAGCCCAAGGTCGTTTTTAGGACGCCGAAGCAACGCCCGAATACGGGCAACTAATTCCTTCATGGCGAAGGGCTTCAGCAAATAATCGTCACTGCCGCTGGCCAAACCCTCGACCCGGTCATCTACGCTATCGCGGGCTGTTAGGATCAAAATCGGCGTGGCATCCCCATTTTCCCGCAGTTCACGCACCAGATTTAGGCCGTCCCCATCCGGCAGCCCCCGATCCAAAATCATGGCGTCGTAATCGACCGTCTTTACTGCAACTTCGCCATCACTAATGGTGCCGACGCAATCGACAGTAAACCCTTCCTTAGCCAACTCTTTTTTTATGTACATCGCGAAGGAAAGGTGGTCTTCAACCAAAAGAAGCCGCATTAAAGTATCTTTCCAAATTTCTGAGTCGCAAGCATCGAAGTCTATATCTAATTGAAGTTCGCATAATACCACATTTATGCATATAAGCCATTTTCATGTTAATCTAAATAGCAACAGAATTATTCGGATTAATTTTGGCTGTGATGTTTAAGACAAACTGGGGTAAATTTAAGTATTTCAGTACCTTGACGCCGTCTACCCTGCTGGCGAAACTAGAGGTTCTGAAAATGAAGGGATTGGGGAACGCGCTCCGCAAGAAGGAGCAGCGGAAGGGTAATGGAAACCACTTCTAATACTGAAGAAGAGCATGCGGCCCAGATCGACAATCGTCATCTGAAGAAAACGATCGAAGCGCTTCGTGCCGAGCTAGAAGTCACGCGCATTGAACAGGAAGAGGCGGTGCAGGCCGCTCTTGCCTCAAACGCCGGGGAAATCGTGCAACTCAAAGGCACCATTTCGGCGCTGCGTGAATCCCTTGAGGCCATGCGCATCGACAAGGAAGAAAGCGTGCAAACCGCTGTTGCGTCCAACGCCGGCGAAGTAACCCAATTGCAACAAATGGTCGGTGGCCTGCGGGACGAAATGGAACGCATGCGCATCGATCAAGAAGAGGCCGTCCAGCAAGCCACTGCAGCGGGTGCCGGAGAAATTACCCAGCTTAAAAATATGGTCACTGGACTGCGCGACAGTTTGGAAAAATTCCGCATCGACAAGGAAGAGGCTGTCCAGCAAGCCACAGCCGCCGCCGCCGGTGAGATTACTCAGCTTAAAGCCATGATCACAGGCCTACGCGATGAACTGGAAAAGCTCCGCATCGACAAGGAAGAAGCTGTCCAACAGGCCACAGCCTCCGCCGCCGGTGAGATCACGCAGCTTAAGGCCATGATCACAGGGTTACGCGATGAGCTGGAAAAACTCCGCATCGATAAAGAGGAAGCGGTTCAGCAAGCCACGGCCACGGCCTCAGGCGAAATCACGCAGCTTAAGGCGATGATCACCGGGTTGCGCGATGAGCTGGAAAAACTCCGCATTGATAAGGAAGAAAGCGTTCAACAAGCCACAGCCACGGCCTCGGGTGAAATCGTCCAGCTTAAGGCCATGGTGACAGAATTGCGCGATGAGTTGGAAAAGCTCCGCATCGACAAAGAAGAAAGCGTGCAAAGAACCGTCGCCGATTCCAGCGGCGAAATCGTTCAATTGAAGGAAGCCGTCTCAACCCTTCGTGAATCGCTGGAAAAAAATCAATTTGAATATGAAACGACTCTGCACGAGAATGAACGGCTCGCCAACGATGAACAGAAACAGCTGCGCGACTCCATCGCGGCGTTGCGCGAAAAGCTGGAAGAAAAGTCAGAAATAGCGGAAGATCAAACTTAGCAGGGCGACAACGAGGATGGTAGGAAATGGCTAAAGCCGCAAATGTAGTGGTCAAAAGCAAAACGACCAAAAAACGCAAGTCCGAAAACGGTGGCAGCGGGGCGAAGACGGCCAAGGCCGAAGCTGCCAATGCCGATTCTGCCGATGCCAATTCTGGGAGCGCTAATTCCAAGCCTGGTGATAGAAGGCTGCATCGTGCGGAAATGCTGCTGAATGTTTCCAAGCAGGTTGCTGGCATCGAATCGACCGACGAGATTTTAGGCACCTTGGTAGAAGTCACAACCAGAGAGACCGAATGCGAACGCTCGACCATCTTCCTCAACGATGATGCAACCGGCGAGCTTTATTCCCGCGTTGCCCAAGGCGAATCGTGGCGCGAAATTCGCATCATGAACAATTCAGGTGTTGCTGGTTTCGTGTTTACCACCGGCGAAGGCACGATCATTGATGACGCCTACGCCGACAAACGTTTCAATCGCACCGTTGACCAACAGACCGGCTTTAAAACCCGCAATATCCTCTGCGCCCCGATCAAGACCGTGAAGGGTGAACTGATCGGCGTCGCCCAGGCCCTGAACAAGCACGAAGGCCATTTTACCGAAGACGACATGGATTTGCTGGAAGCGATGACGATGCAAGCCGCCGTCGCCATGCAAAGCACCCAGTACATCGAGAAAATGAAGAAGACCCGGGCAGAGGAAATGGAATTCCTCGACATCGTTGCAGATGTTACCTCAGAGATCGAACTGAGCTCCCTGCTCCGCAAGGTCATGACCGAAGCCACACGAATGCTGAAGGCTGACAGATCAACCCTGTTCCTGAATGATGAGAAAACCAACGAGCTGTGGTCGGAAGTCGGCGAAGGCCTGGACTCCGTACAGATCCGCCTGCCCAACCATATGGGCATTGCGGGGGCCGTCTTCACTTCTGGTAAAACCGTCAACATTCCCTATGCGTATGCGGACCTGCGCTTCAACCCGGCCTTCGACAAAAAAACCGGCTACTTCACCCGCTCCATCCTCTGCGTGCCGGTGGTGAATAAGTCCGGCCACGTCATTGGTGTGACCCAAGTGCTGAACAAGCGCGGCGGCCCCTTCACCGACGAAGACGAACAGCGCCTGAAAGCATTCACCGCCCAGGCCTCCATCGGCCTCGAAAACGCCAAGCTGTTCAACGACGTTCAGAACATGAAGAACTATAACGAGAGCATGCTGCAAAGTATGACAAACGCGGTGATCACCACCGACGAAGACGGTAAGATTGTTACCTGCAACACAGCAGGCCTGCGCATTCTACAAACCCATCAATCTGACATCATCGGCAAAATGGCGGTCGAATTCTTCACCGGCGGCAACGAATGGAACATGGATAAGATCAATCAAGTCGATGAAACCCAGGAACAAGCAGTCTTCATGGATGCCGAATTAGTCGTGGGGGAGGAAGACGAGGAAGTCAACGCCAACGTCACCGTCATGCCGCTGATCAGTTCAGAAGACAAAAAACTCGGCGCCATGGTGATGATCGAAGACATCAGTGACGCAAAGCGCATGAAGTCCACCATGTCGCGCTATATGGACCCGGGCATTGCCGAACAGATGATGAGCGACGGCGGCGATGACCCCCTGGGCGGTAAAAGTGCCACCGCGACTGTTTTATTCTCCGATGTACGCGGTTTCACGACCTTGACCGAAGAATTGGGCGCACAAGGCACGGTTGCGCTGTTGAACGAATACTTCACGATTATGGTCGATTGCATCAGCCGCGAAGAAGGCATGCTGGATAAATTCATCGGCGATGCCATCATGGCGGCGTTCGGCCTGCCCATCGGCCACGATGATGACGAAGACCGTGCGGTTCGGGCGTCCATCGCCATGCTTGTGGAACTCGAAGAATGGAACGCGGTCCGCCACGGCAACGGCTTAAAACCTGTGAAGATGGGCATCGGTCTCAACACCGACAACGTGGTCAGCGGCAACATCGGCTCGCCCAAACGGATGGATTACACCTTGATCGGCGACGGCGTGAACCTCGCCGCCCGCTTGGAAAGTGCGTGTAAGCAATATTCAGCACAGTTGCTGATCAGCAAATACACTTTCGATCTACTCAAAGGCACCTACCGCACCCGCTACATTGACGATGTGGTGGTTAAAGGAAAGACCGAACCGGTCGGCGTATATGAAGTCCTCGACTTCCATACGGACGAAACCTTCCCCAACTTGATGGACGCGGTTAATCAATTTAACGAAGCCCGCAAGCAGTACCGCGCCGGCGACTGGGACAAGGCCATTCATTCATTTGAAGAATGCATGAAAATTAACCCTGAAGATAAATTACCCCTAATGTACATTGACCGCATCGACCACATAAAAGAAAACCCGCCCGAAGACTGGAACGGCGTGTTTGTGATGACGAGTAAGTAACTCTCTCTCTATTCCGTCAGGTAATTCTTTCGTACAAACGCTTGGTAGTGCTCGCGCAGCCCTGCGCATGCGCCAAATTATCGTTGAAAATGATGCACTTACCGAACTTTCATTAGTCGTTGACATTTGTACGATTTTTTCGTACATTTCTCCCGGTGGTTCTAAAACACTACCGTAAAGGGGGGACTCAACGCTTAAACGTACCAAGGAAAATTCGAATGGCGAACATCAGCAAAAAAGACGAACTCCCCCTCAGCACTCAACCAGGGGCCAGCCTCCTTAAAGTCCCAGTATCACAAGCGGCCCCGCAATCATCTGAGGCCTCGCCCAACGAGTCAGCGATGTCGCTGTTCGTCCATAACCCAAAAGCACACAGACGGGCCTTGGCACCGAAACAGGTCCCGGCCCCCGAACAAACCCTGACCCCCGAACCCGTAGTAGAACCTGCCCCGATCACAGTTCCCAAATCCAGCGACCAACCCTCGCTAGCCAAGCCGAAAGTCACTCCTGCTCCCGTGACAAAACCTAGTCAAAAGCCCAGCACTGAACAGCGCCAAAGCCAAATCCAAGATAACTTTAACGGCTACAGCCCCATCAAGCCTCCAAAGAAAACCCCACTGGAAACCGGCGAACAAATTCGTCAACGGGTTATGAACCTCCCAACAAACGACAAAGCCAAAACGATTGAGGGCTTCACCGCGAAACAAAAAATGCTGCTCCACGAAGCAACGCGCGCGGCTGCCCGCCGGGCACCTGACGCGCCTAACCCCGCAAACCAACGCTTGCGGGATCGATCTGGAATACTCAAGAACACCGCCATCGAGAGCGGCAAGGCTGCGGCGCGTGGGTCCCTTGGCACCGTGGCTCTGGTCATCAATGCGCCGTCGGATGCGCTGAAACGCTCTGCTGCCACGCTCAACACCTTAAGCAGCAATATCCTGGGTGCGGGGAAGCTGCCTAAATCCGGCCAGATCCGCATACAGCGCCAAATCTCCTCGCTGTTCCGCGATATCGACAGCGGGAACAAGTTGGGCCATACGATTGACGGCTATAAAAAATACCTGAAGTCCGGTGACATCAAAGACTTCCCCGCCGACGTCGCCAAGCTCGCCGCTACCCTGAATGCACGCAGTGCCGGGTTCGAAGAATCTGAAATTGTCCAAATCGTCCGCAATGTCGAGAAACAACTCAAAGCCAAAGACGAAACCCTGCTCACCAACATCATCGAAGGCACCTTCAGCGGCGGACGCAGCTTTTTCACGAAGTTCGCAGCAAAACAGGCCAAGCTCAGCGCAGCGAAAATTGCCACTAAAGCGGCAACAGGCAAAAATCTAAGCGCCCGAGAACAAGCTACCCTCGGTGTAAACACGGCGCTGAGGGCTAAAGAAAAAGCCGCCAAAGCGGCAGCTGCCATCGCCAACCCTCTTAAACCCATCGGCAACGTGGCCAAGAAAAAAGCTGCCGAAGGCCTCACCGATATCGCCGCGAAGCTGACGCCAAAGGTGCTGAGGGATAAGTTGCCGGAGGGGCTTAAAAAACGAGCTAAGAAATCATTTGGTCAAGAGTCTGAGAAAATCCTCGAGAATTTAGCAAAACAGTTTATCGCTCGCCAGAAGGGCGGGGAAAGTCCTGATACCACTGAGGGTGTGGGCAAGGCAACGTATGAGAGCCTTGTTAAGCGTGCGCTTCAAAACGCGACGAAACTAACCAACAACCGAAGGTAGTTAACAAACAAGCTTAGGTCGAACATCCTTTTTAAAATATGCTTGCGCGTCTTCCCGTGCCGTTGCAATTTCCTCTGCATTTAATCGCTTACAGTGGCGAACCAATACGGGAAGTGCGCGCACGTCGTTATCCATTCGCGCGATAAAAAGCATCCTGAGTGCGTAAATTCGATCATGTCTTTGCATGGAATTGGGAAGGTGGGAATTATCATAAAGCGCTAGCATCGCCGCTTCAAATGCAGCCTTTTTGTGACCCAGGGCCACGGCGCGGGCTAAACCAATTGATGCCGTAGAAATCTCCTTATTTGTCCCAATACCATCGCGATCCATGACAGCAACTTGGTACCAAGCATCAGCGGGACCATGAGTCTTGGTTTCTTCATCAAGCGGCTGGGCAGCTTCTAAAAGCCGATACGCCTCCCGCTCATCCTTCTTTACTCCTACGCCCTTCAAATACATCATCCCCAGCCGATAAAACGCATGGCGATACTTCTGCTTAACTTCCTTCGTCGCGGCCACCTTGCGGAAGATGCGGAGGGCAGACGGATAGTCCTTTGACTCAAGCGCCGTCATACCCTGTTCGTAGGTAGCCACGGGTATTGGCTCTGCCAAAACAGGCAGCGCTGCCCCTAAGCCAAATACAATCAATAAAACCCTTAACATAGGCCCCATCCTATCATCCTTCATTTACGTTATGAAAGGATGTGGGATGGTTTTTTGGGTGGCGGGTTGGTGGGGTTATGCAGGCATCGGTATGGCTGTCCAAATGCACTCAGGCTCAAACCCGGCATCCGCAAACAATCGGCCAACCGGGCAACGGTCTTCCGACAACGCGGCAAGTCGTTTCAGTTTCTCTGGCGATTCATCGGTTTCAATTTCGATTTCCAACTTCGCACCGACAAAGTGCATAACGCCTTTTGAATTTCCTTCGATGCCGTCGATCGTATCGGTAACAGTCTCTGTCCGAATATTGATCGCACCGTGTTTAAAGCGCATGGCTGCCGCCACCTTTATGATCTGCACCGTCTGGCAGGACCCGAGCGACGTCGTTAAATACATCAGGGGCGATGTCGCCGTATCGGTTCCCCCTCGCGGAATGGGTTCATCGGTGATAACCGTGTGTCCGCCGCCGACATCGACTTCACAGCGCACACCGCCCGGCACACAACTTGAACTCGCAACACGTAACGTGCGCCCGACAACTTCTTTCATTTTCGCAACAGCCATGGATCGTTCCTTTGTAGATACTTCTATAAAAACTGGATTTAGTGAATTTAGATAAAACCCTTTAACATAGGCACCATCCTATCATTCACCTTTTACTTTTTGAAAGGATCAGAACGGGGCGTTTCGGATGATGCGTAATCAGGGTTTCTAATTCATATTTTTTAATCCATAAAGAACTTTGTTATTGGGGATCAGAACTTACCGCTCGTTTTCCAACTCCGGCACTTATCGGTATATGACGCTGCAGGAGCACCCTGATAATTGATGCCCCCTAATATTAGCAATCCAGCTGTCGTCGAGTCCGACGTCGAGGTGCCGCCAGAGAAAAAATTACGCCGCAGGGTGTTAATCGACTTCGTCCGCAAACAACCGCTCGGCGCGACAGGCGCTGCCACCATCATCATCATGATGCTGATGGCTGTTTTTGCTGATTTCATCACCGTTTATGATCCCGAGGCAGCCAAATTTGAAGACATGTTAACCGCACCAGGGGATCAGTACCTCCTTGGCTCTGATCAATTCGGGCGCGATATATTGACCCGTATCATCTACGGTGCAAGGACGGCACTGTTCATTGGTCTGACGGCAGGCTTCCTAGGGGCTTCAATAGGCCTCGTGCTGGGGGTTACCAGCGCCTACTTCGGGGGTAGGTTCGATCTGATCTTCCAACGCGTCATGGACGTGATGCTGGCTTTCCCGCTGATCATTCTTGCCTTGGCCATTGTATCGATACTGGGTACCGGCATTCAGAACGTGATCCTTGCTATTGTCATCGTCAAGATAGCTCTCTGCGCACGGGTCGTGCGTTCCAACGCGCTTGCCATTCGCGAATTGCCATATGTGGATGCGGCCCGCGTACTCGGTTTCGACCACGCGCGGATTATTCTCCGCCATATGGTGCCTAATGTGATGGCACCGTTTCTTATCATATTGACGTACTATATCGGCGACGCAATCCTCTTAGAGGCGACCTTAAGCTTTCTCGGTTTAGGGTTGCAGGAGCCGACACCATCTTGGGGGCTGATGCTGCAGGGCGGTGCTGAGGAATATGCCGAAAGCGCACCTTGGATGCCAATTTGGCCAGGTGTGGCCATCAGCCTTGCGGTTTTCGGTTTCAATCTATTTGGCGACGCCTTGCGCGACATCCTGGATCCGAAGATGCGCATCCGCTAGGCCCGACGAAGCAGCAGTTCACATCTTTAACCGTGAATTCCCTCCCCAAGCCCTCACTTTAGAAATATTCCCCCCTCCACCTTAGAAATATATTGTCACACCTCATTCACACCCCGGAAATACGCCTTACACAATAGTGCGTTAGATTAAATACTAGTCACGTATCTGGAATTGAGCATTAGAGGGATTACGATGAGCACCTCCACAGTATTACCTCCGACTTTAAAGATGTCACAGGCATCGTCTGGTTTGACCCAGCGAGAGCTAGCTGAGGCCGCGGGAGTCACGTTAACCACACCTGCGCCCCAGAGAAAGGACTGCCGGCCGACCGACCGCCAGGCAAACGACAGCGCGGTCCTGTCAAACTTGGTATTCTGGCAAGGGAAGTAGCCTCCGCCTAATCAACGTGTATTCCTCTTAATTCAGGCTTGTTCTCTCAGGCCAATTTGTCCCATTCCAATTTACAAGCCGACTTCTTAATCACAAACCCGGCATCACCGCGGTTGAATCGTTGACTCGAAACCTATGATTGATGACCCTGCCGAAAATGAAATTATTGGCAGATAGGAACCTCTCATGGATCTCGGATTAAAGGACAAAGTCGCCATTGTTTCTGGTGGAAACAAAGGACTTGGTGCGGCAGCTGCCGTGCGGTTGGCGGCAGAGGGAGCGAAAGTATTCCTGACCGCACGCAACGAAGATGATCTAAACTCGGTCAAGGCGGAAATTGAAGCAGACGATGGCACGGCGGCGATTTTCGCCATCGACATCACCGAAGACGCTGCCGGCGATAAGATCGTTGCCGCGGCCCTAGACCAGTTCGGACAGGTCGATATCGTCGTTAACGCCGCTGGGGCTGCACGAGGCGGTGAGTTTCTCAGCGTTGAAGACGAAGTTTGGCGCACCGCCTTCGAACTTAAATTCTTAGGTGCGGTTAAATTGTCCCGCGCCGTAATCCCGCATATGCAGGAACGCAAATACGGTCGCATCGTAAACGTGATCGGCATGTTTGGTCGTGAGCCCGCGAAACAAGCCCTGCCCGCTTCTGCTGTCAACGCGGCTTTCATGGCAATCAACAAAGGTTTGTCGCAGCAATACGGCGGCGATGGCATCTTTGTGAATGCGGTCGACCCCGGCCCAACCCGAAGTGCGCGCATCATGACTTTGTTCGCCGACATGGCCAAAGCCAACAACACCACGCCAGAAGAACTGGAAAACGGCTTTCGCCAGCAAATCCCGCTTGGTCGTTTGGGCGAAGTCGATGAAGTCGCCCGGGTCATCACCTTCCTGGCGTCCGATGCGTCAGGTAATGTGAACGGGACTGTACTGGCCGTCGATGGCGGGATGAGTAAGGGGTTGTTTTAGAGAGCCGAATTGTGCCGCTGAGCCCCCGTTAATACCTCTGCCACATAGACGCAAAAAAGGGTCCGTTAACACCCCCCGGTATTAGCGTCCCTTAAATGGTCTAACAAAAGCTAGTCGCCAGTCGGCTCGGCCATATTGGCTGGGTCGTTAGGCAAACCCGCGGAAGGCGCGTCCGAGGAATCCTCGTCAACGCCCTTCGCCTCCCGTTTTGCTTCGAGCTTAGCTGCTTTTTTAGCAGCCTTTTTACGCTCACGTTCCTGACGATCAAAACCGTAGTTCGGTTTGCGCGCCATTCACTTAATCGTTGGCAACGATATTTTCGGCCGAAGACTTACCGTTTTGACCGGCAACGACTTCGAACTCGATCTTCTGGCCTTCACGGAGTGAAGACAGGCCAGCGCGTTCAACAGCAGAAATGTGGACAAAAACGTCTTTGCCACCATCCTCGGGCTCAATGAAACCATACCCCTTTGTGGGGTTGAACCATTTAACAGTACCTGTACTCATCGAATCTTCCCTATTTTTTTAGACTCAGAGCGCCGCATGTGACGCATCCGGACATCAATAAAAAGCATTTTGTATCAAAAATCAATAGGTTATGGGAAATTACATTATAACGCGCCTCAGCTTACTTTATTCCAGAGCCCTAATTTGAGGCCCGAGACATCAAAAATAAGCCCCTCCAGGTTCGGTTTGGAGTCCTCTTAAGACCAATATTTTACCGTACCTTTGTCGTGCCCAAAATTTATGGCCCGGTATCGTCATGCCGATGGTCTATCTTTTGGGCATCGTCGGCCTCCTTTGGGCGATCGTACAGTACTGGCCCGCGGTCCAAAAATTGATGCGTGGCTGATAAGGCTAGCGGCCTCCCCCACTTGGTTAACACATCAGTAACGAACCCCACGTATACTCATCACAAAGGCGCAGAAAAGCGCTGGCGACTGGTGTATAAAATTTTGGGGGGATGAGTAACAGGAGGTGCCAGAATGGCATCCAGTGTGCATCCCATGTTTGATAACTCTCACTTACAAAAAAAGACCCGCAGCGTGTCCATCGCGGCGTTCTCAGCTGTAAATCAGAACGACAAATTCAATAGCTTCTACAGCGCCAACGGCAATTTCCTCTACGACGTCTTCATGTGGTTGATCGACAACGTCTCCGGCGAATGGAGCACCGGCCCCTTCGAAGACGACCCCGGCGACCAATTCGTCACCTGCCGGGTCAAATTCAAAGAACAAAAAGACCTCGACGCCTTCGTAACCTGGATGACGCAATCCAACCCGGCAGCGGCGTTGAACCTTCAATCGACGCGGTAGGCGAGCTTAGAGAAGGGTCAAGCCTGCGCGTCCTCAACTTGAGGACGCTTACTTAAGCGCGTCTCAAATGATATGGGCAGCACATCAACCTCAGAAACAAACTCCCCATCGCTAAATTATTAGTTGAACACCATTGTATGTAACATAAATTTATGGTTGCATTGTAATAATTAGTCATGATTAGCTGTTTTGTAACAAAGTAATTAAATCAAATAAAAATCGTTAAACAGCTGAGGAAAGCTGGCCCTGGGGAGGGATCAAATGACAATCCGAATTTTTTTATCGGTTAGCGCTGCCGCGTTTTTATCATACGCACAGCCGACAACCGCGACACCGCTCTATGACATGACGCCGATGCTTAATCAGTGGCAGTCATCTATGGGAAATGATTTTCAAGCGGCACCTCCAACGCAGCCCCCGGCCCCCCCTCGTTTCGCGCCGCCTCCGCCTCAGCCACTGCAACCGGCCGCACCCGTCGTAAGCACCCCCCCGCCCCCAGTTCCAACGATTCAGGCTCCTACGATTCAGGCTCCTACGGTCCAGGCTCCAGCGCCTGTGATCCCAAAAAAAATGGAAGAGCCTGCTTTCCAAGCGCCGGTTCAAGCAGCTGAGGCTCCAAGTCGGCGAAAGAACAAACAAGGGGCCTATGTTGCCTTCGGTGCGGGTCTTTCTATTTTGCAGGACGCGAGTTTAACCACGTCGCTCGTGTCGGGTCTTACGGGTGAATTGACCTTCGATCCCGGCTTCGCGGTCCGGGGGGCCGTTGGCGGTCCCGTTGGAAATAATATTCGCTCGGAATTTGAAGTCTCCTTTCGCCGTCATACGTTCGACCAAGCAACCCTTAGTTTTGCCGGCGCGTCGATCTCAGGCAGCGTCGACGGATCAATCGACACCACGTCATTCTTGGCAAACACCTACTACGACGTCCCAACTTCCGGAAAACTTAGCCCCTACCTTGGCCTTGGGGTGGGCGGCGCGTATCTCAGCTCAGAAGGGTCTGACGATTTCGAATTCGCCTATCAGGCCACAGCCGGAATGCGCTACGCCATAACGCCCAAGCTATCGCTTACAGGTGACTACAGGTTCTTCGCCACCCTGGACCCAACCTTCAGCACCGTCGACGCCGAATTCCACAGCCATAACTTTACGCTCGGGGTGATGCAGGGGTTTTAGAGATCGGCGCACACGGCGAGATTTGACTCCATGATACGCGCTGGACGGGCTGGCCTATTTCGTGATCTATTTTCCTCAGAATCACGTCAACAATCCCGACATAAATGGAGTCACTATGATCGATCTCTATTCGTGGCCGACGCCAAACGGCCTCAAACTTCACATTACCGTGGAAGAACTCGCCATTCCCTACAATCTACACGTCGTAAATATCACGCGGGGGGAACAGTTCGACCCTGAGTTCTTAAAAATCAGCCCGAACAATAAAATCCCCGCCCTAGTTGACCAAGACGGCCCCGGCGGCAAACCCTATGCGGTCTTTGAAACCGGCGCGATGATGCTGTACCTCGCGGAAAAAACCGGCCAGTTGATCCCCAGCGACCCAGTCGGTCGCCATGACACCCTGCAATGGCTGATGTTCCAGATGGGCGGCGTCGGACCGATGTTCGGTCAATACGCGCACTTCACCCACTACGCCCCGGAAAAGATCGACTACGCCGTTGAACGCTATACCAACGAATGCATGCGGCTTTATGGTGTCCTTGAAACCCGTTTGGCGACATCGGAATATCTCGCCGGGGATGACTATACAATTGCCGACATCGCCAATTATTCCTGGATGCATTCCTACGAACGCCGAGGCCTCGATATCGCGGGACATGATAACGTGCTCAGATGGCTCAACGTCATCGGCGAACGCCCCGCCGTGCAAAAAGGCAAAGAAATCCTGTCCGACAAACAAAGAGTCGGCGCGCCGGACAAAGAAACCTTAGAAAACTACTTCGGGTCTACGCAGTATGAGCGGAAGGGTTAGGGGGAATTTAGAACCTCCCCCTCACCCTCACCCTCATCCAGAGCAGCGCTAAAAGCGCTGGCGAAGAACCCCCGCCCTCATCCTAAGGCGGCGCCCCCCCCTATTTCCCTCATCCTGAGGCGGCGCCCCCCTATTTCCCTCATCCTGAGGAGCGCTTACTTAAGCGCGTCTCGAAGGATGCTCAGCGGCACAGCCTCCAAGTAATACCAACCAAAATGTCCAAGGGGTCATGTGCGTGGCCCTTGACCCCGTGATCAAACTCAAGCATTTGGCTCCGAGACCGAGCGCTATCAGCAGCGGTAGTTTCTGCCCTCAGCGTCGGTGCACCATCCCGTCGGTCCGGACGGGCCAACCGGCGGCACCTGCGCCGACACAACGGCGCTGCCTAAGGTAACGCCGACGATCATCGCGATAGCAAAGAATATTTTGAATTGCATCAGAAATTTCTCCTCTAGCGTCGTGACATTGGTGAAACGGGAACATCTTATCATATTATGGTATGGCGTCCTAGTATCGCGCCTCGCGCAGGATTGGCGAAAGCCCCCCGCCCTCATCCTGAGGCGACACCATACCTCCCTCTTACCTTCATCCTGCGGCGACGCACGCCCCCCTTTACCTTCATCCTGAGGAGCGCTTACTTAAGCGCGTCTCGAAGGACGCCCCGCGGCACAACCCACAGCAATACCAACCCCAATTTCTCAAGGGGTCATGCCTTGCCTTTTGCAAGTTGAAACAAATCCCCCCGAGCAAAACACCAAAGCGCAAAAGGCAAGACTTGACCCCGTGGCTTTAACCCCGTGGCTTTACCCCTTGGCTTTTATGGCATTCAGTGGAACATTAAGTGAATCTATAATAATAAAATTATGCGTAAAACATATTAGGTGCAGGCTATGGATGATACTTCCAAAATGCTTCGGTTAGATGATCTGTATAAAATGGTCTCATATATTTATTCGGATCAAAATCTTATTAGGTCCGAGATTGTTACATTCTCTCACTTCGTGGAGGTTTGTGGAATGCTTACAATTCATGATCGAAATAAAAAGAGGGAAAACATTACTGTTACAGATGCACTATGTAAGGCCCGAGGCTGGTATTTTCCACTTTTGGCAAAAATGAAAATTAAAAGCGTCGAAGAACTTGTATATCGAAAATTTCCTTTTGTATGTCCATATTGTCGCAAAGTTCCGCATGATGATGCAATTTGTAAACAAGTTAGAGGAACAGAACAAACGGTTAACCATAACGATTTACGCAAACTACATAATTCTAACCAACAAAAAAAACCAATCGGCTTAGATGACTGGCAGAACATGTTCCAAGAAATTTATCCGCGCACAACTGATGACCGAGGACGAAGTACAATTGGCCTTCTTGAAGAGTTGGGCGAAATTTCAGAAGCAATTCGAGTTTTTGAAAAACACCCTAAATACTTTGTTGGGGAAGCAGCAGATACTTTTTCATACTTAATGGGTATCGCAAACGAACATAAAATTAGAGAAGCACAATTGGACAGAGAGTTTTCATTCGAACAAGAGTTTCTTAGACGTTACCCTGGATTATGTCCTCAATGCGGTTCTAGAGTATGTGTTTGCCCTGCTGTCCCTGAGGCCACTATAGGCAGATTAACTAAAGAACTCGATATCGGCTCTCTTGAGGAACTTTTTTTAACGCAAACAGAAGATTTTTCCATTGAAGGCCGCGAAATTTGCCAAAAGGTTCTTGAACGAGCTGGTGGGTTTTCCACCCTAGTATCTGAACTTCCATTTGATAGGGGTGACGCAAATCATGCTTTGGTATTATTGTGTATTAAGTTGGCAGAAATAGTTCAAAATGATCGGCCTGATTTTGCAGATAGGCTTCGAGCAGAAGCTTATAAAATTGGTTCTCATCAATCGAAAGCAGGAACAAAAGAAGAGCCCTTTGATGCACAGGATTTACTTTCTGAAATAGCAAAAACATGGCGAGGATTAGACGACGAAATAAAGTCGGAAATTAGATCAACTTCTAGTGAAATTGTTGAAGACCTCACTCAAGGAATGGAAACAATTAATATTCTGTTCGTGTCCTGTAGTCCATCAGACCAAGACAACATCAGGGTTGCAAATGAACTTCGCGCTGCAAATGAGTCAACGAAAATTGGCTCAAAAGGCAACCTTATTAATATTGAAAATTTACCCGCCGCAACAATCGACGATTTAAGAAGGGAAATGTTACGCCGCCCATATGAAATCGTACAGTTCTCAGGGCATGCAGATGCGTCAAACCTTATCTTTGAAACTCCTGAGGGAGAGACATTAGAAGTGTCGCTAATTGCAATTAAAGAGTTTTTGGATAGATATGATTCGGTTAAATGTGTGATTTTAAATGCTTGCGAATCTGTTACATCTCTAAAATCTCCAATTTCTCAGTATACGATTGGAATGGATGATACAATTGATGATGAAGCTGCGATCGAGTTCACTCGCGGTTTTTATGATGCCTTAGCAGCTGGGAAAGGAATTGAATTTTCATTTGGAGAAGGAAAAACTGCTGTTTCCCTTAAAGGAATGGATAATTCATCAATAAAATTAGTTAAATCCAGTGATAAGCCATCTTCATAAGGTACCCCTTAGCCAAAATCTATATTTACAAAAATTGAAGGATACTCATTGTCAGGTCACTAAACATTAATTTGCCTGAATAAACGAGTCCCCCACCCCCCAAAAACCCTTTCCTTCCCCACGCAATCCTTTAAAACCCTCCTCTTGACCTAACACACGACTTGGGGACGTTCTGCGCTATGTTGGATAAGACTTATCGGCCTGATGAAGTTGAGGCTGGGATTTATGAGAAGTGGGAGGAGAGCGGCGCTTTTAAGGCGGATCCTAGCTCTGATGCGACGCCCTATACCATCATGATCCCGCCGCCGAACGTGACCGGCAGCCTGCACATGGGGCATGGGCTGACGTTTACCATTCAGGACATCTTGATCCGCTATCACCGCATGAAGGGGTTTGATGCGCTGTGGCAATCGGGCATGGACCATGCCGGCATCGCCACCCAAATGGTGGTCGAACGGCAATTGGCTGACGAAGGGTTGACGCGGCACGACCTCGGCCGGGAAAAGTTTATCGAGCGGGTATGGCAGTGGAAGGCGGAATCCGGCGGCGCGATCCAGAACCAATTCAGGCGCTTGGGCGCGTCCTTGGATTGGAGCCGCGAACGCTTCACCATGGACGACGGCATGTCCGAAGCCGTGCTGCGCGTGTTTGTCGAATTGCACAAGGCCGGGTTGATCTACCGCGACAAACGCCTGGTCAACTGGGACCCGAAACTGCACACCGCGATCTCTGATCTTGAAGTCGAGCAACGCGAACAGAACGGCAAGATGTGGTATTTCAAATATCCTCTAGAGGACGATGATCAGAATTTCGTTGTTGTTGGCACAACCCGGCCTGAGACCATGCTGGGTGACACCGCCGTCGCCGTCCACCCGGATGATGAACGCTACACAGATTTAATCGGCAAGAACGTCGTGCTGCCCCTCGTCGGGCGCTTGATCCCGATTGTCGCGGATGAATACGCCGATCCTGAAAAAGGGTCAGGTGCGGTGAAGATTACCCCTGCGCACGATTTCAACGACTTCGAAGTCGGCCGCCGCCATGACCTGGAAAACATCAATGTCCTCGACGGGGATGCGAAGGTTAACGAGAACGCGCCTGAGTCCTACCAAGGGCTCGACAGGTTCGCGGCCCGGGACAAAGTCGTGGCCGAAATCGAAGCGCTGGGTCTTCTCGATAAGATTGAAGAGAACCCGATGACGGTGCCCTATGGGGATCGCTCTGGCGTGGTGATTGAGCCGTGGTTGATGGACCAATGGTTTGTCGATGCAGAGAAACTCGCAGTCGGGGCCATCGAAGCGGTGGAAACAGGTGCGACCAATTTCGTGCCGAAGAACTGGGAAAAGACCTATTACGAATGGATGCGGAACATCCAGCCGTGGTGCGTAAGTCGGCAAATTTGGTGGGGCCATCAAATCCCCGCATGGTACGGACCTGATGGTGAAATCTTTGTCGAACATGACGAAGCACAAGCCCTGGCCGCGGCAGAAAAACATTATGGTAAGGCGACGGAACTCACCCGCGACGAAGACGTTCTGGACACCTGGTTCTCATCTGGCTTGTGGCCGTTCTCGACCTTGGGCTGGCCAGAGGAAACGCCGGAGCTTAAGCGCTACTACCCGACCGACGTTCTGGTCACCGGCTTCGATATTATCTTCTTCTGGGTCGCGCGGATGATGATGTCGGGCATTCAGTTCATGGACGACGTGCCGTTCAAGACGATCTACATCCACGCGCTAGTGCGTGACGAACACGGTCAGAAAATGTCGAAATCCAAGGGCAATATTGTTGACCCCTTGGACGTGATGGAAAAGTACGGCACCGATGCGCTGCGCTTCACCTTGGCCGCCTACGCCGCTCCGGGGCGCGATGTGAAACTCGCCGACAGCCGGATCGAAGGCTATCGGAATTTTGTCACCAAACTCTGGAACGCGGCACGCTTTGCCGAGATCAATGAATGCAAGCCGGTGGCGGATTTCGATCCCAACGCCTGCGAACTCACCCTCAACAAATGGATCGTGGGGAAAGCCGCCGAGGCCGCCAAGGCGACATCGAAGGCGATTGACGATTACCGCTTTAACGACGCGGCCCACGCGCTTTATCACTTCACCTGGGGCACGTTCTGCGATTGGTACGTTGAATTCACCAAGCCCGCACTCCACGGCAACGATGAAGCTGCCAAGACGGAAACTCGGGCGGCAACCGCTTGGGTACTGGATCAGATCATCACCATGTTACACCCGATCATGCCGTTTGTGACTGAGGAGCTTTGGAACGGCATTGCGGATCGACCAGAGATGCTGATCAAGTCGCCCTGGTTCGACGGCGAAGACATCACGGTTGACGAAACAGCCGCGACCGAAATGGATTGGGTGGTGAAGCTGATTACCGACATTCGGTCCGTGCGTTCTGAAATGAATGTGCCACCTGGAGCTAAGTTGGCGCTCGGTCATAAAGACGCGGGACCTGCGACCTTGGATCGGTTGGAACGCCACGGTGCACTGATCAAAACTCTCGCGCGGATTACTGAATTTACCGCCAAGGATGAAATCGGCAAGGGTGAGATTCAGACTGTATTGGATGAAGCGACGTTTATCCTCCCCGTCGCCGACGTGATCGACATTGATCAGGAAAAGGCGCGTCTGACCAAAGAGATTGAAAAGCTGGATAAAGAAATTGGTGGCTACGATAAAAAGCTGTCAAACCAAGGGTTCCTGGCAAAGGCACCTGCGGATGTTGTCGAGACGCAAAAAGAACGCCGCGAAGAAGCCGCCCAAGCTGTGGCAAAATTGAAGGAAGCGGCAGCTCGATTGGCGGCTTTGTAGCGTGACGTCCTTCGAGACGCGCTTTCAGCGCTCCTCAGGATGAAGGAATTTTATATCTCTTCATCCTGAGGAGCGAGCACTGGCGAGCGTCTCGAAGGGCCTAAAAATACGCCACCCGTATCCCGTCCCAGATCAAAAGCTTCAACGCCATCACGCCGAGCACAGTGCGGAATATTTTACTGAACAGTTTGTCACTGACGCTTTGTTGGATGCCTCGGCCAACATAGGTGCCGATGAAGGTCGCGCCGATTAAAATTCCGATGGTTGCCCAAACGGTTAAATCCAAGGGCTCTGCCACGAGGAAAAATAACGGTAGCTTCGCCCCATTGGAAAAGATGGAAATAACGCCGAAGGCCGCAATCATGCGTTCCTTCTTCAAATCCAGGGCGTCAATAAACGGTGCCACGACAGACCCCACCGCACCGACCGTCAACGCGGCAAACCCGCTGAGCACACCGAGCAACAATAACAGCCGGGTTCTGTTTCCCGACCTCACTCGAAATTGCGGGAACCACAGGAACAACAGCATATACGTCGCAATGACCATTTTTATGTAAGGCTGCGCCCCTTCGGTCGTCACGAAATAGGCCCAGAGCGATCCGCTCAACATCGCAGCCGGTACAAACCCGATGCCGAATTTCAGGATCATGTCGCCATCAAGGTGTTTTCGAAAAAACCATATCCGCGAAATTGCGGATGAAGATTGGATCGCACCGAACATTGGCATCACCAACGCGAAATCAACCGTCAGGGTGGTCACCAGCAACATCATCATGCCGCCGCCCAGACCGATGACAGAGCTAAATCCCGATGTAAAAATCGCCGCAGCAACAAGGGCCGCCCCCGCCGTAAGTCCGATCATGCCATCACCACCCGCAGTCCATCCCAGACCAACAGCTTGATCGCCATGCCCCCCAGCGCAAACCGGAACAGGCGACGAAACAGGTCCTCGCTAACATTGTCTTGGATGCGTTTGCCAAAATAAATTCCAAAGACCGTCGCCAGGATTAAAAAGCCAATCACGCCAACGACGGATAAATCCAATTGATCAAAGATAATGAAGAACAATGGCAGCTTGGCAATGTTCGCAAACGACGACACCACGCCAATGGCGGCAATGGCGTCTTCTTTCTTAAGTTGTAGCGCTTCGATGAACGGCGCGGTAATCGCCCCGACGGCCCCTATGGTCAGCGCCGCAAAGCCGATGCTTAATCCCATCACCAATAAAATTCTTGTCCGGTTGCCGGGTGGCACGCGGAACTTTGGGAATATTAGGAACAACAGAATATAGACTGCGATCAGTATCTTGATGTAAGGCTGAATTTCTTTGGCATCAATAATGTAGGCCCAAGCGAAGCCGCCTAGAATGACCGCGGGAATAAATCCAATCCCGAAGATCAAAATCATCGACCAGTTCAGATACTTGCGAAAGAACCAGACACGCGATAGCCCGGATGATGTCTGAACCGCACCAAACACTGGCATGACCAAGGCGAAATCCAGAAATACCGCGACGGCAGCAAACATCATCATTCCGCCACCGACCCCGGCGACGGCACTAAATACTGCCGTAAAAAATGCCGCGATAAATAAACCGCTACCCGCTACTATAGAAATCATGGAAGCGACATTACAATAGAACGACCCGAAGGCCATCCCAAACCAACAGCTTAATCCCCAAAACCATGAGCACGATCCGAAACAGGTGCCTGAATTGCGCTTCGCTCACGTATTTCTGAGCACTTCGCCCAGCGTAGACGCCACAAAATGTCGCAAGGCACATCCCGCCGATTATAATGGCCAGCGTCCAGTCCACGCGATCCGCGATGACCAATAGCAACGGCAACTTAATGATATTTGAGAATATCGACATCACGCCGATGGCAGCGACGGCGCGTTCCTTCTTCAGTTCCAAGGCATCAACAAAGGGCGCAATGACGGCCCCCACGGCCCCCACGGTCAATGCTGCAAAGCCACATAACCCCCCGGATATCAATAACAACCGGGTTTGATTCCCTGTTGCCACGCGATAGTTGGAAAATTTAAGATACAGCAATAAGTAAATAGCGATAAGCATCTTGATATAGGGCTGCGCCTCTTCGGTATTCACAAAATAAACCCAAATAAGCCCGCCAAGAATTGCGCCAGGAATAAACGCAATGCCGAATGTCACAAACATCGACCAGTCGACATGCTTCCGAAAGAACCAAACCCGCGAGCCCCCTGATACCATTTGAATGGCACCATACACCGGAAGAACCAGGGCAAAATCTACCATTAGAATGATAAACCCAATGAGCATTGTGCCGCCGCCAATGCCTGCGACAGTGCTAAACATTGCCGCGATAAAGCTGGCAATTATGAGGGTAGAGGCGCCGACGAGCCCGATCATTGCGGCCCCCCCAAACAGGTCATGCCGTCAGATAATGAATGCTGAACAAGTTATCTGCATCGGTCCATACTTTGATCGGCGTAAACCCAGCACGACCTGCCAGAGCCTGGAATTCCTCGACCCCATACTTGTAGGAATTTTCCGTGTGAATATTTTCACCCTCTGAAAATTTAAATGTCTTTCCGTCCAAGGTGACCGTTTGTTCTTTCAAGCTAGTCAGATGCATTTCGATGCGACCGATTTCTTCGTTGTACAGCGCCTTGTGACGAAAACCATCCAGATCAAAGTCGGCACCGAATTCAGTGTTCAGGCGCACCAGCAAGTTCATGTTGAACGCCGCTGTCACTCCTTGGGAATCGTCGTAGGCCGCTTCCAAAATTGCCACGTCTTTCTTTAAATCGATGCCAATCAACAGCCCACCACCGGGCCCAACGGTTTCAGCAATCCCCGCCATGAAACCGACCGCCCCCTCATGGGTGAAGTTGCCGAGCGATGATCCGGGGAAGAACGCCACATGGTTGCCACCTCCGGTCCGCGCGGGCAAATCAAACGGCTGAGTGAAGTCCGCGCAGACCGCGTGCACGGTAAGGTCCGGCCGGTCCGCTGCCAGAGATTCCGTCACCTGCAACAGATGCTCTCTCGAAATATCAACGGCGATAAAGGCGGCGGGCTCTTTCAGCGCATCCAAAACGATCCGCATCTTTTCCGATGAACCGGTGCCGTATTCGATCATCTCACATCCAGGGCCGATCACGTCGGCGATTTCGCCCGAGATATCGCGCAGCAATTTGATTTCCGTCCGGGTGACATAATATTCCGGTAAGTCACATATTTTCTGGAACAGGTCAGAACCCCGTTCGTCATAGAAGTATTTACAAGACAGGGTCTTCTGTTCGGCTCCAAGACCAGCAAGGGACTCAGATAAAAATTCATTTCGCTGTTCGTGAACATCGTCAAAAGAAGCCAGCGTCGCCGTATCACTCATAGAAATTCTCTCTAAATCCGACACGTCCGAAAGCCGCTGAAAACATTCCAGCGTTCCGGCCCAAAATAATTTCTGTACGTGCCATGGATCATGCGGCCTCGTGTCGTCCAGGCACCGCCCCTCAGCACTTTGGTATCACCAAACAGCATGGTGGAATATTCCTTGTAGGCATCGTGGGAAAAGCCAGGGTAGCCCCCGAATGTGGTGCTTGTCCATTCCCAGACATTGCCGCACATCTGACGGCAGCCAAAGGCGCTGTCGCCTGCAGGAAGGGCCGCAACGTCAATGGCCCCAAGCCCTCGCCCATCCAGGTTCGCGCGGGTTGGATCCGGCAGCGTGTCACCCCAAGGATAGCGCCGTTTGGTTTGGGCCAATGTGCCCCCGCCACCTGGTTCCCCCAACGCCGCCACTTCCCATTCTAATTCGCTCGGCAACCGCATCCCGGCCCATTTACAATAGGCATCAGCCTCATACCACGTGACGTGGATTACCGGCTCGTTGGCAGGCAAAGGAATGGTTTGATCAAACCGGCGCATCAGCCATTTGCCGGGGCCGTCGGGCACCCAATACACCGGATGGCCGGGGCTGCCCAAGCCGTCATCTGAGCGCCGCCACTTCCATCCCTCAGGGCTCCACCACTCTTCCCGGTCATACCCGCCGTCCACAATGAACGCCGCGAATTCCGCGTTGGTTACGGGAGCCTTGGCGATCTCAAACGGGCGGACGTCAACCTCATGTGCCCATTTTTCATTATCGAATAAAAACGGCGCGGATTTCTCCGCCCCCATTCTGAAGGTTCCGCCGGGCACCTCGACATAACCCGGATAGGCCCCTGCTGCCCGTTCCGCCGACACATCCGCCGCAATTGCCAAGGTCGGCGCGGAATAGGCCAAGGTTTGGCGCGCCCAGAGATAGGCCTCGGTGTGCATGTCTTCATGGAAGACGGCGAACTGATACATGAAGCTGTCTTGTTCGCTGGCCAAGCCATCGGGTAGGCGCTCCGCCAGTTTATCCTGCACGTCCTGCATGTACTGCAGCGTCTCCTCCATGGTCAGAAGCGGCAGGTCCCAGCGGGTGTCATGGGTGACCGCGATGGAATCATACAATTCGGCTGCGCGCTTGTTGCCCAAGATTGAGTCGCGGCCATACATCTCCATCAGGGTGAACCACTCATAAAAATACGCCACATGGCCGACTTCCCAACGCAGCGGATTGACGATCGGGGAATAGGGCCCCATTAATTGTTCTGCGTCCAACCCGGACAACATTTCATGAGTGCGCGCACGGGCGTCTTGCATCATGTCCACCAATTGTGCGCTACTTACGGCTTCGGATAGGGTGGGAGTCACGGGGGAAATCCACAGTTGTTGGTTACAAGTTGATGAAGATTAGCCTGATCACACCGGCGAAGAAACACTCGAAAAACGGCAACCGTGCGAGCGCGCTCCGTTGGGCCAGATTCCTGCGCGATGCAGGACACAAAGTGCGGATTGATGTGGACTATGGCGACGAGCCTGCCGACCTGATGATCGCGCTGCATGCGTGGCGCAGTGCGGCGGCGATTGATCGGTACAAGGCGCTGTATCCGAAAGGCCCGCTGATCGTCGCCTTGGGCGGCACCGACGTGAATTCATTCTTAAAAACCGACCCAGAGGTAACGCTGAAATCGATGGAGATAGCAGACGCCTTGGTCTGCCTTCATGACCTGATCGGTAACGCTCTCCCCAAGCACCTCCGCAAAAAACTCCACGTCATAAAACAATCGGCGTCCCCCCTACCCGGCCCTCGCAAACCAACAACCCGGCACTTCGACGTCTGCGTTGTCGGCCATCTGCGGGAAGAAAAAGACCCTATGCGGGCAGCCTTGGCCGCACGTCTTGTGCCAGAACGTTCCCGCCTCCGAGTCATTCACCTCGGCAAGGCCCACAACCAAGCCTTCGCCAAAGCAGCCCAGAAAGAAATGGCGACCAACCCCCGCTACATCTGGAAAGGCGAAGTCCCGGCCTGGCGCGTGCGACGCGAATACGCCCGCACCCAAGCGATGGTGATCACATCCAACCAAGAAGGCGGTGCCAACGTGGTGTCAGAAGCCATCGCCGCAGGTGTGCCCGTAATCGCATCTGACATTGATGGGAATATAGGTTTGTTAGGTAAAGACTACGCAGGATTCTACCCTGTCCAGGATGAAGCCGCCTTGGCGGACGTGCTGTGGAGGGCGGAAAACGAAGCGAAGTTCCTGAAAGAACTCACTCGACAGACAAAGAAACTACGACCGTTGTTCTTGGCAAAGCATGAGGCCAAGGGATGGGTGGATGTGGTGGAGACCGTGTGCCGCTGAGCGTCCTTCGAGACGGGCCTTCGGCCCTCCTCAGGATGAGGGTGTTAAGTAGAAATTTGAAAATAACCAATGCCCTCATCCTGAGGAGCGCTTGCTTAAGCGCGTCTCGAAGGACGTTTTTCAGCGCATCATTACCGAAAATCACCCCGACGCGCCAAACTTCTCCCTGAAATCTTTCATCTGAGTGAGAATACTATTTTCTGCATCTGAGCGCGCGGCTTTTTTCTTAGCGCCGACCATGGCAGCCACAGTTTTTTCCATTTCTTTGACGTCTTTTTCGAGTTGTTTTTCCATTTGCTTGATGCGGCGGTTTAGGTTTTCGACCCGGCGCAAGGACTTCGCGCGCTTTTTGGCTTCGCGCATGCGGAAAAATTTGCGGAACCGCCATTCCCCCGCCACCGCGAACAGCCACAACCCGGCAATCACACAGATGATGGCGACAACGAGGTATTGCGCTTTATCGAATGCCAATAGGGTGCCCCAAAAGCCGATGGTAATCATTGAGGCTGCCGCACTGATCACCAGTCGATTGGAAACCACGTCATCGTCCTGATAGGAGGTTTCCGCATCTACAATGGTAATGGCGATTTCGGTCCTGGCCATGTCGGCCCACTGCTTGAACGACATGCCTTCGTCCACCGTGCGGTGATCGCGGATGAATTGTTCTAGGCGCTTAACGACAAAATCCGCCCGTTGCTCAGGCGTGGGATGCCCGTCAGGCCCACCCAGCTCCGCCGGGTCCTGCTGCAACAGATCATCGGATTCCAAATCTTTGTTAAACATTGTTCCTCACACTGCACATCTTAGCATCAATTTGCCACAAATTTGCGAGGAATTGGTTAATGGGGGCAAAAGCTCCCCTGGCGATCTTTGCGTAAATGATCCGTTTCGAATAGGGTTTGCATATTGTGGTTTTGTTACTGAATTTTGAGACCGACCCATGAACTTACAAGTCACATCCCATAATGGTGCCGTCGGCGCGACTGTTTCAGACATTGATCTGTCGCAGTCGTTGGATGCTGAAACGGTCGCCGAACTCCACCAGGCATGGTTAAATCATATCGTCTTGGTGTTCCCCGACCAGCAGCTTAGCGATCCCGCATTGATGGCCTTTGCCAAGCACTTTGGCGACTTGGAATTTCCGCCGAGTAAATTGCTGAATTACACCAAAGGTTCCGGGCAAAAAGACGATATACCGGCGGAAATTAACGTCATCTCCAACGTCATTGAAGACGGCAAGCCAATTGGCCAGTTGGGCTATGGCGAAGCGCTTTGGCATACGGACAGCGCCTTTGTAGAGCGACCCCCATCGGCAAGTATACTGCATGCGCTTGAACTGCCCCCCCGCGGCGGCAATACCTCATTTATGAACATGTACGCCGTGCTTGAGGCGTTGCCGACGCACATCACCTCACGGCTTGAAGGTCGCCGTTGCAAGCATGATGCCTCCCATACCAGCGATGGCGCGCTGCGCCATGATTTTGCAGAAACGGCGGACGCCTCTCTGACACCCGGCCCATCGCACCCGATGATCCGCACCCATCCAGAGACCGGTCGCAAGGCGTTGTATCTAGGCCGCCGTCTTAACGCCTATATCGAGGGCATGTCGCTGGAAGAAAGCGAAGAACTGCTGGATGAGATTTGGCAGATTGTTGAGGCAACCGACGGCGTCTACGAACACGTCTGGTCCTTAGGCGATGTGGTGATGTGGGACAACCGTTGCGCCATGCACCGCCGCGCCGAATTCAACGCCAACGAACGCCGCATTATGCACCGCAGCCAAGTGCAAGGCAGTGTACCGGTTTAGATCGAGAGTCCGGCCAAGTCACGAGACTCTATAATTTCACCCCGCGCCTGGCGGATGATAGAGGCCGCTGACCACAGGAACAGGCTCGCCATAATCCCCGCGACGATTAAATCAGGCCACGCGGTGCCTGTGCTCCAAACCCCACCTGCGGCCAAAATGACCGCGACGTTGCCAATGGCATCATTGCGGCTGCACAGCCAGACCGAGCGCACGTTTGAATCTCCATCGCGGTATTTGAGCAAAATCCCGACACTGATCAGATTGGCAACCAACGCCAACGCGCCGATGCTGCTCATGATCTCAGCCTGAGGGGCCGAATTGTGAAGCGTGTAATAGATCGTCGAGCCCATCACCCAAAGCCCCATGACAGCGAGGCTGGCCCCCTTGAACAAGGCCGCCCGCGCCCGTACAACCACCGACATGCCAATCACATAAAGGCTTAACCCATAGGTCACGGTATCGCCTAGAAAATCGAGTGCGTCGGCTTTTAGGGCTTGTGAGGACGAGGCAAATCCCGCCGACATTTCGATCACGAACATGACTGCATTAATGGCGATGACGATCCACAGCGCGCGCTTGAACGACGCCGACATGCCGTCAAACTTTAGATCTGCGCCACAGCATTGGTTCGACATTGGGAATACCTTTCTGGAACTCTACTCACATCCTAATAAGTCCCAACCGCCGGATCAATCTCTGCTGCCCATTGGTGAATACCGCCTGCCAGGTTCGTCGCGTTATCATAACCTTGATCCCGCAACCACGCCGTCACACTGCCGCTGCGCGGGCCGTGGTGACACATGATGACCAGGGTACCGTCCTTGGGCAGTTGGTCTAGGTTTTCGGGAATTGTGTTCATCGGAATGTGCAGCGCTCCCTCAAGCGACACCATTTCAACTTCTTGGACTTCACGGATATCCAAAACTGTGTGAACCGCCCCTGATGTGCGCAATTCGTGTAGGTCCTGCACGGATATTTCGAGTGGTACATTAGTCGTCATTGTCGTCTCCGAAGTAATTCATTTGTTCCCAGATAAGGACGCTTGAAAGCAAGTTCCAGGGCTGGCACCCTACGGCGGTCAAAAAATATGGGAAATCACCCGTGAAAACCAGACTCACAGACTTGTTCGACATTTCAGTACCCATCATCCAGGCACCAATGGCTGGGGTTTCTACACCTGAGCTGGCGGCTGCGGTCTGCAATGCGGGGGCACTGGGGTCGCTGGCGCTCGGCGGATCAAACGCAGCCGCCGCAGAACCCTTGATAAAGGCCGTTCGCGCCGGCACCAATCGGCCGTTCAATGTGAACTTTTTCTGCCACGAAACGCCGGAGCGTGACACCGACAAGGAAGCAGCTTGGATCGCCAACCTTGCGCCGCAAATGACAGCATTTGGCGGCACGCCGCCAGCCACACTTGATGAAATTTATACGTCGTTTAATGACAACGACGACATGCTTGATCTCATCCTCGCCGAAAAGCCAGCGATACTGAGCTTCCACTTTGGTCTGCCTGAGCCTAAGCGCCTACAAGCGCTTAAAGCCACCGGTGCTCTTATTCTGGCAACAGTCACAACGCCTGCCGAAGCACTAGCGGCAGCAGCAGCAGGCATAGATGCCGTCATCGCTCAGGGCCATGAAGCTGGCGGCCACAGGGGCGTCTTCGACCCTTCCATCGATCAGAACATCGGCACGTTCGCGCTGCTGCCGCTCATCAGAAACACGGTTGATATCCCGGTGATCGCAGCAGGTGGAGTTATGAACGGTGCCGGAATTGCCGCAGCCCTTATGTTAGGGGCGGACGGCGCACAATTGGGTACCGCCTTCATCGCCTGTCCCGAAACTGTGGCCACCAACGCCCATCGCGCGTTGCTGGAATCAGGTGACACGCCAACCGAAGTCACCACTGTCGTATCAGGCCGCCCGGCGCGCGGATTTACGAATGAATACATGAAACAATTTAGGAGCGATGACGAACGCATCCCTGCCTTCCCCATCGCCTACGACGCCAATAAATCCTTTGCGGCAGCAGCGAAGAATGCTGGGGAAAGTGGCTACGGTACAATGTGGGCGGGTCAGGCAGCCGCGCTGAGCCAAGCAATGCCAGCCGCCGAACTGGTGGAACAACTAACTCAAGAAACAATCGATGAAGTGAGGCGCCTCACGGATCTGGTTGGGGCACCGTAAAGGGATGAAATATAGAACATGGAATACGTAAACCTCGGTAAATCCGGCCTGAAAGTTTCGCGTCTGGCGCTGGGCTGCATGGCGCTGGGGACGACGGATTGGCGGCCTTGGGTTGCCGATGAGCCAGAATCGCGCGCTGTCATCAAGACCGCCCTGGAAGCCGGCATCAATTACTTCGATACCGCCAACCAGTATTCCCAAGGTGTCAGCGAAGAAGTTACCGGGCGTACGCTTCGCGATATGGCCAAGCGGGATGAGATCGTGGTCTCAACCAAGGTGGCACTGCCGCAAGGCGACATGCCAACTCAACAAGGCCTGTCCCGGAAACACATTTTTGAGGCCATCGATGCGTCGCTTGGGCGCCTCGGCATGGACTACGTCGATCTTTTTGTTGTCCATCGCTGGGATTACGAGACACCGATTGAAGAAACCTTGGAAGCGCTTCACGATGTGCGCAAGGCAGGCAAAACGCGGTATGTCGGCTGTTCCAACTATTATGCCCGGCAACTCACCCGGGCGCTGTATTTAGCGGATGCCCATGGCTGGCCCAGGTTCGTGACGGTGCAGAACCATTTTAATCTGCTCGATCGATCAGATGAGATGGAAATGCTGCCATTGTATCTCGAAGAAGGTATCGGCTACACACCCTGGAGCCCGCTCGCCAGAGGCAAGCTGGCAGGGGCCGACTACCAAGGCAGCGACCGGGAAAAAGGCGACGGAAACGCCGCCTCAATTTATGGTTCAAGCGACGAGGCTGCGATCGTCACAGAGGTTTCAAAGATCGCCGAGGAGCGCGGCGTCAAAGCCGTGCAGATTGCCACCGCTTGGCTGTTACAAGTCCAGGGCATGACAGCTCCCCTCATAGGACCCACCGAAGTCGCCCAGTTAAAGGATCTTATCGACGCCACCGAAATCACCCTCCGTGACGAGGAAATCGCGCGATTGGAAACCCCCTACGACTTAAAACCAATTATGTACGCAATAAATAGAACCTCCGGCGGCATGCGATAATTTTTTGAAAAGAAGGATAAAATAATGGCTGATCAAGAAACTGCACTCATCGTTGGCGCTGGCCCGGGGCTTAGTGCCTCTTTGGCCCGGCTGTTCGCGGCCCAAGGCATGAAAGTGGCCCTTACCGCCCGCGACACTGGCAAGCTCGCCGACCTGGCCGGTGAAATTGATGCCGTGACAGTCGCCTGCGATGTCGGCGATGCGGAGTCTATCGAGTCCATGTGGGCTGCGGTTAAAGCGGAAATTGGCGTGCCGGACGTGGTGGTTTACAACCCCAGCTACCGGGTGCGGGGGCCTTTTATTGAACTTGACCAGGACGAGGTCAAAAAGGCGATTCTGATCACCTGCTATAGCGGCTTTCTTGTTGCCCAGACTGCGGCCAAGGACATGGTGGAACGCGGCAGCGGCTCCATCCAATTCACCGGCGCATCGGCCAGCATCAAGGGCTACCCTCAGTCCGCATCCTTTGCCATGGGGAAATTTGGTCTGCGCGGACTGGCGCAAAGCATGGCCCGAGAACTGGCACCCCAGAACATCCACATCGCCCACTTTGTCATTGATGGCGGTATCAGTAGCCCCAGAAACGCCTCTCGCGCGGAAGGAAAACCGGCGGATTCGCTGCTGGAACCAGATGCCATTGCGCAGTCCTATTTAGATACCCATCGCCAGCACCGCAGCGCCTGGACCTGGGAAGTTGAACTGCGTCCCTGGGTGGAGAAGTTTTGACAGTTTCAGAGCCATAAAACACAATCTTTTGAATGCTATGACAGGTTTATGACAGACATCAGATGTAGCCTTTAGCTTGAAATTTAGACTCGAAAATTAATCATTCAATTACGATCTATTCTTATTAAATCTGGCAAGTCCCAATATGGTCTTGCATCGACCCTGGAAGGGGTTTTAGCTTTGGTTATTGTTAAAGAATCGTAAATTATTTAATTTGCTATATGATCAGTAGACTCAATTAAAAAAAATACTCATATTTCTATATAGGGTATAGAAAGCGCACTTCATGGGCACCGTAGACGACCAAATTTTAAGTTCACGTATCTTAATCGTCGATGACGAACCGGCGAATGTTATGCTTTTAGAAGAAGTTCTCGCCAGCCAAGATTACACCAATGTTTGGAGTACTCAGGATCCACGAGAAGTTAAAGCGCTTCAACTCGAACATGATTTCGACTTGATCATGCTCGACATCCGAATGCCACACATGAACGGCATTGAGGTGATGCAGGAACTCGGCAATATCATTAAGGACGATTACCTGCCGATTTTGGTTCTGACGGCGCAGACCGATACGGAAACCCGGTTGAATGCGCTGGTGAACGGTGCCAAGGATTTCCTGACCAAACCATTCCAGCAAGCAGAGGTTCTTCAGCGCATTCGCAACATGTTGGAAGTGCGCCAGTACTACAATATGAAGAACCGCTACGCCGAAACCCTGGAACGGGATGTCCAGGCCCGAACCCAGGAACTTCAGAATACGCGCCTACAGATCATCCATTACCTGGGCCGCGCCGGTGAATACCGCGATAACGAAACCGGCAACCATGTTATTCGTATGTCCAAGTCCTGTCAGCTGTTGGGACAGTCGGTCGGGTTATCGGATGATGTTTCAGAAATGCTGCTTTATGCCAGCCCAATGCATGACGTAGGGAAAATTGGTATTCCCGACGCGATTTTACTCAAGCCCGGTAATTTTGAACCCAACGAGTGGGAAATTATGAAGTCCCATGTTGAAATCGGTGCTGATATTTTATCGACGCGAGATTCCCCCCTGATGGAAATGGCGTATTCAATCGCGCTTTCTCACCACGAAAAATGGGACGGGTCGGGCTATCCGCAAAATATTTCGGGGGCCGATATCCCCATTGAAGGTAGGATCGCGGCAATTGCCGACGTGTTCGACGCGTTAACCAGTGAACGGCCTTACAAAAAGGCATGGCCGGTTGATAGAGCCGTGGATCTGTTGAAGAAAGAATCGGGTGCCCATTTTGATCCAGAACTGGTCGAAAAATTCCTCGAAAAGCTACCTCAAGTTTTGGAAGTTCGGGATCAATACACCGACGTCGCCGAAGGTCAATCCAGGCTGGAAGCACTCAACGCCAAGCTTGTTCAGGCCGCCAGCTAAACCTTTTCAGTACAGCCACATTGGCGCTTTAATCGTTATTCAAAAAGGAAATCCCCCATGGGCAAGATGGATGACAGAGTCTGCATAATTACCGGTGGGGCCGGTAGCATCGGCCTTGCAAGTGCCAATTTGCTTCACGATGAAGGCGGCAGTGTCATGCTGGTCGATAACAATACCGACAACATTACCAAAGCGTTAGAATCTTTAGGTGGAGAAAGCGACCGGGTCGCAGCGGCCCAGGCAGATGTTTCCAGCGAACAAGACACCCAAAACTACATCGATCAGACTTTGGATAAATGGGGCCGCATTGATGTGTTGTTTTGCAATGCGGGTTTTAGCGGCAACAACAAACCCATCGCCGACTTTCCGATTGATACGTTTGATGCGGTGATTGCGGCCAACGTCCGCGGCCCCTTCCTCGCCTGTAAACTCGCCATGCCGCATATGGGCGATGGCGGCAGTGTTATCATTACGTCGAGTATTATGGGCGTGCAGGCCAACCCGAACACGGTCGCCTATGCCACATCCAAGCACGCCGTCATTGGCATGATGCGTTCCATCGCCAAGGAAGTCGCCCCCCGCAACATTCGTGTAAATGCCATCGCCCCCGGCCCCATCGACAACGACTTCCAACTGGAAATCGAAAACCGCATGAGCAAGGTCTTAGGAATAGACGCCACCGAAATGCTCAACCAACGCATTCCCCTTCGCCGTCACGGCACACCAGACGAAGTCGCGCAATCAGTGCTGTTCCTGGCATCAGACATGAGCAGCTTTAGCACCGGCAGTGTGTTCATGGCGGATGGTGGGATGGCGGGTTAGCGCTTCCTCAAACCACCAACGTCACCGGCTCCAAGTTATTGCTCTCAGGCTTTACCCGACCAACGATTGCGGCCTTATCGTAGCCCATATCGCGCAATTCATTGAGACACGTCCCGGCCCGATTATCGGGCACGCTGGCCAATAAACCACCAGATGTCTGAGGATCGAACACCAGCGGATACAGCTCGCTCGTCACCGCTTCGTCCATGTTCCGAATGGCGCGCCTGAGTCGCACGTTGGCCGGTTGTAGGGTGCTGAGAATTCCTGCCCGCACAGATTCCATCGCGCCGTCCAATATTGGCAGGGATTTCAATTCCACTTCCACGTCCACGCCTGACGGCTTGATCATTTCAACCATGTGACCCAGCAACCCGAACCCGGTCACATCGGTGCAGGCGGTCGCGTCGTTACCGTACAAGCATTCTGCCGCCCGACGGTTAGACAGAACCATAGATCGTAGCGCCTCCTCAACCCAACGCCCCTTAGCCTTTTGCTGCATGTCAGCGGCGAACAGGGTGCCGGTCCCCAAGGGCTTGGTCAGGATTAAAAGATCACCTGGCTTCATCCCGCCCTTGCGCATGATCTGGGATTTATCGGCTAAACCATTAACTGAGAACCCGAGCGCCAGTTCCGCCCCCTCGCTGGTATGGCCGCCGACAAGCGCGCAGTTGGCATCTGCCAAGATTTCCATCGCACCCGCCATCAACTGATTAATCGTGTCTTCGACTTTGGACTCGATACCATAAGGAACCGTGGCGATGGCCAGCGCCGATTGTGCTTCGGCCCCCATGGCGAAGACATCGCTGAGACTGTGGTTGGCAGCGACCTTGCCGAAAATATAAGGATCATCGATGAAGGCGCGAAAATAATCGACCGTGTTGACCAAGACTTTCCCAGGCGGCACTTCCAACACCGCCGCGTCGTCTGGTTCGTGCAAGCCGATCAGCACGTCGGGACGCTCAACCGGTTTGAGTTCCGACAAAGCACGGGTCAACACATTTGCCCCGACTTTCGCCCCACACCCCCCACAGCGCATGGCGATGGCGGAAATTTCCTTCAAGGTATCTTGATCGGCAAGGCGGCTATCAAGATTGGATTTTTCATCTTCGTCCATTTCCGGCAGATCGCTGAACTTGGTCATAAAGCGAACGTCAATCCAGTCCTTCCACTTCCAGACCCAATCACCGGCAAATGTAATCGCCCCTTTGGTTGCAACCGCGTATTTGTCACCGGTGCTGATTAAGGCCAGGATCGTCTTTTGGGGCGCGAAAGGAACAGGAGATTTGCCAAGTAGGACCCGCCGTAGATTCTTAGCCAAGGGTTTTCCTTGTCGGACAGCAAAGACCCCCGCCTTGGGCCGCGGATGATTGACGACATCCGCGATATCGCCAACAGCGAAGATGCCCGGGTGCGATGTTGATTCTAATGTGTCCTTGACCGAAACGAAGCCATGCTCATCAACGGCCAATCCTGACTCCTTCAACCAAGGGGCAGCACCTGCAGCCGTCACCCACAAGATCTCATCCAACTTCAACGTCTCTCCGCCAACCAGTTCTAATGTTCCGGCTGATGTTTGTTCCGCCTCACGGCCACGATGCACGATAACGCCGCGTTCTTTCAATACGCGTTCAAACCGCTGACCGACCGATGCCGGGAACTGCGGCATTATGGTCTCGGTCTTGGAGACCAGATGAAATTCCAATTCCTCTGAATCCCGCCCCCTATCCTTCAGCATGTTCTTTAACCGAAATTGAATGGCCAGCAGGATTTCAACCCCGGCCGCCCCAGCACCAACAATGGCAATCTTGTGCGGGCCAGGGTTTTCCATAATGCGATCGGATAGTCGCTCCCAACGCCGAACGAAACGGTTGATCGGTTTGACCGGCGTGCCCAATTCCGCTGCCCCCGTAACGCGGGGCGTCGAGCCGATGTTCACGGACAACAGATCATAGGAAACCGGAGGACGGTTTTTGCAAATCACCTTCTTGTTCACGTGATCAATTCGGATCGCCTCGTCATGGTACAACCTGGCCCCGGCAAATTGAGATAAGGGCCTGAGGTCAATATGCACATCGTCAAAGTCATAATGCCCGGCCACGTACCCCGGCAGCATTCCTGAATACGGCGTGTGCACATCCCTGGCGATAACAGTGATCCGCACCCCGGGCATCGGCTTCATGCCGAACATTTTCAGCACCGCCACATGGCTATGGCCACCGCCGATCAGGACCAGGTCTTTAACGATGGTGTCTTGAGACTTCATGTTTGCTCCACAGTGTTAGACAACCGCAATCGGGCGCGAATATTCCGGGAAAGGATATCCACGCCGATGTTTAAGAATGCTGTGATAATAATCAGAAATAAAGCTCGGTCGAGGCGAATGTCCTGCAAACCGCTATCAATAAAAAATCCCAACGTTGCGATGCCGAGTATCCCTAAGATCGCGGTTTCACGCATGATTACTTCCCAACGGTAAAACAGGAACGCCAGGAACTGGCCATAAACCCGAGGTACGATCTCATAGCCATAAAGATTCAGCCCCTTGGGGCTATCAGGCCGCAGCCGCACGTTATCACTGTAGCGCCCCACCAAGTGGCCGATGATCGCACCGTTGTGCAAGGCCAAGGCAACGATTGCCGGCAACATGCTCGGGCCCCAAAGCTGTAAGAACACATAGGCCAAAATGAATTCTGGCGTCGAGCGCACGACCACAAGAAAACCATGGCCGATGGTGCGCCCGAAATTGCCGAAAAACTTTTTGGATACCAGCGGGAAGAATACCAAGGTTAGCATGCCACTCGCAACCAGCGCGATCTGGGTCAACAGCACAGTCGCGATAATTCCAGGGACAGCTTGATCTACCCATAACATGCTCACCCAATCGCCGAAGTTCGACAGCACCCCGGCGTCCATCCAATCTTGCCCGCGCAAAGGATGGGGCACGATGTCATGGGTGAAGAACCGAACGATATTATCAAAGTTCACCGGCGTGGTATCGGCGGTGGCCAGTGCAAACGGTGCCGCCAATAGATATAAACCAATCAACTTTGGTTTCATCCAGACTTTCAACGTCGCGATCAGAATGTAAAAAATAAACAGCAGTGCAGCCGCTTCGGAATAATTGCCTTCACTAAACGCGGTTTCCAAATAAAACCCCAGCGTCGGCAATCCAACGAACCCAAGCACCGCACTTGACCGCAAGCCACATTCAAACCGATAGCTTGTATAGTTCTTAATATGAACCCAGGCATCCGGCAGCCTGACGAAGAAAAAGGTCGAAACGATCCCGACCCCTGCCGGTAGAATCTTTAACGCTTCGGGCTGTGCTTCCTCCAAAGTTTCGGCATAGACCTTGGCACAAATCGCCGCATACGGCAGGGCAATCGCCAACACCCCCGTCCACGGCGTCAGCCCCAGCATTTGCAAAAAGATCAGCGCCCAAAAAAGTTCGTGAATGGCGCGCACGAACGCACATACCCATCGCACCGGGCCGATGTGAAACACTTGCGCCAGCATGAACCCACAGACAGCGCCCAAGGCCACACCAACCAACGCGAAGGCAATTGTCTGCACGACCGCCAGGGCGACGTTCTCAAGGGCAAAGAAATCAGGTGTAAGAATGCCCCATGCCAAGCGGCTCATTTCGCCCCAAGGGTCCAGGGTGGTGACGGATATATCGGCGAAGGCCAAACAGACAACCGCAACCGCAACAAAGGCAAAGCTGGCTTTGATGGTCGCAGAATAGCCGTGCGCTGGGGCCACACCCAACGCCGCCACCGGGTTCATGTCCCGTCCTTATAGACGAAATCAAGGTCGCTACGCTTCAGCCCGTCGGTTGGTTCATCCAGTGCGATCCGACCCCTTTTAATGCCGATGATCCGAGTTGAAAATTCCAAAGCCAAATCAACATCATGCATTGCCAGAATTACCGTCTCGAATTTTTCCGTAATCGCGTTCAAGACCATTCGTGACTGATATGCATCAACCGCCGAGACAGGTTCATCCCCTAACACCGCATCGCCGCCTTGGAACAACGCACGGCACACGGCAGCCCGTTGTCGTTGGCCACCTGAAAGTTCACCGGTTCGGTCAAATAATTTTTTACCGAGGCCAAGCCGTTCGACGATGGGTTTGATCTCCGCGATCTCTCGCTTCTGCGGCCAGACCAAATTTAGAAGATTGTACGCCGTCCCATACCGCGCCAGCCCGCCCATGTAGACGTTGTGAAATACGCTCAGCGTGCGGACGAGCCCCAGGTCTTGGGGAATGAGGGCTGCCTTGTCGTGGTAGCGTTCCTGCAGCACCGCCAACAGGGTCGACTTGCCGGCACCACTTTCGCCGACCAATGCGACCCGTTCGCCCTCAGATATGCTAACGGAGATGTCGCGTAAGACGACATCTCCGTCATAACCTAGATTTTCGTTTTCAAGTTTGAATAACACAATCAATCGATGAGGTTGATTTTCTTACCTACGTCCAGGATCGGTTGATAATCAGCGTTCTTCGCCGGGATAAAGCCTGAACGTGGAAACGACGCCAGCAGATCCTTATCTTTCATGTTCAGCAAAACATTCGTGATCTTGCCGATAAAACCCGTGCCGAATTTCTTCTCGATGTCGCCCCGAACCGACCACTGATAATCAGGATACGGCGGCGTCCGCCAAATGATCGAGACTTTCTTGGGGTCGACCTTGCCGGACTTCAGGTTCTTCTCCCAAACCTTGAAATTTACCGCACCAACTTGATAGGCCCCGGACTGCACCAACTGAATGGTCTTGGTGTGGTTGCCGCTAAAGCCAACCTTGGTGAAGACTTCCTTCGGCGCTTTACCGTAGATTTTACGAATGTGGAAATCAGGCATCAAGCGGCCAGACGTTGATCCTTTGGACCCAAACGTAAATGTCTTTCCCGCCATGGCTTTGGGGAAGGTCTTGGACTCTTTCATCCCTGTGCTCGCATGAGCGATAAAATAGGTCACGAAGGCCTTATCTTCCGCCCCCTGGGCGATGGCTTGAGAGCCCTTCACCAAGGTCCGCGCCCGCACCCCGGACAATCCACCGAACCACGCCAGTTGAACCTGATTGTTACGAAACGCCGTCACCGCAGCGCCATAGGATTTAACTGGAATGTACTTGGTCTTCACACCCAGTTTGTTGCTCAGGTAATCGGCAACTTTATTGAAGCGCTTGCGCAGTTGCGCCTGATCTTCATCTGGGATTGCTGTGAAAACAAATGTATCGGCTGCCTTAGCGCTGCCAACACCCAAAACCGGCGCCACCAGCGCCATGATAAGAACCAGTACTGCTTGTCTGAGAGTAAGATGGAAAATTTTCATTGGTCGCCCCTTATGTCTTGTCAAATGCCATTAAACCAAATTCGGGCACGAGATTAAATGACAAACATTTTGGGGGCACCCCGGCGTTACTTTCCGTCAACATCATCGAACGCTTCCTGTGCCACCACAGCCGCATTCAGGGCCGCTGGAAACCCTGCATAGACAACCATCTGGATAATCACCTCGATCACTTCATCACGGCTCATCCCGGCGTTAAGGCCTGATTTTATATGATTCCCCAACTGAGACGGCGCATTACCCATTGCCGTCAGCGCCGCAATGATCGCGATTTGCCGGGTTTTGGGGTCAAGCCCGGGACGGCTATAGACATCGCCATAGGCGAATTCCATCGCATATCGGACCAAGTCTGGCGCTGCCTTGCCGGCGCTATCACGTAAAAATTCCGGGCCATTGGGCAAAATCTCACGCATTTTTTTTATGCCCTGTTCGTACCTTTCGTCGTTCATTTTGATTTCCTTGTGCTATAGATAGAAAAAAAACAATACAGGGTACTTGGGGGATGGTCTCAAACTTATTTGATCTCAGGGGCAAAGTGGCACTGATCACTGGCTCATCCAGGGGTATTGGGCGTGGCATAGCGGGTGCGATGGCCGATCACGGGGCAGCGGTGGTCATTTCCAGTCGCAAGGCGGATGCATGCGAAACCGCAGCAACTGAAATTAGGAACAAGGGCGGCCGCGCGGAAGCAATCCCGTGTAACGTATCGCGACCGGAAGAACGCGAAAAATTGCTCGAGACCACGATGAAAGAGTGGGGCCGGATCGATATCCTGGTCTTAAACGCGGCGGCCAATCCCTATTTTGGGCCCAACTTGGAAATTCCCGATGACGCGCTCGACAAAATAATCGACGTCAATGTGAAATCGGTTTTGGCCATGTGCAAACTCGTCGCACCGACCATGCGCGCCAGAAGAGACGGCGCCATTATTATCGTTTCATCGATCACAGGACTTGTCGGCAACGTCAACATCGGTGCCTACGGCCTGACCAAGGCCGCCGACATGCAGATCGCCCGTAACCTCGCCTGCGAACTGGGTCCTGACAACATTCGTGTAAATTGCTTGGCCCCCGGCGTGGTCAAAACAGATTTCTCCCGCGCCCTCTGGGAAGACGAAGCCGCCGCCAAACAAGTCACCGACCGCACCCCCTTGGGCCGCCTCGGCGAAGTCGAAGACATCGCAGGGGCAGCGGTATACCTAGCCTCCAAAGCAGGTGCCTGGACGACAGGGCAAACGATTGTGATAGATGGCGGGGATACGGTTAAGGGGTTTTAGGGAGCGCGTTTTACTTCTTAGCGCGCTCAATCGCGTTCCATAATTTTTCTTCTTGCGCCTTGAGTTGGTAATATTTTTTCTCAAGCTTCTCTTCGTATTTCCAGTCTTTCGCACCGATTGCCTTTGCCAGGGCGACTTTAGTGTCGGCGAGTTGATTAAAAACACCTGCCAGTTGACGAACATATTTCTGTGCGCCACTGGGCACGGACTTCACTTTGTCTTGTAAGTCCCGGGCTTGGTTTCGATATTTTTCAGCAGTCTTGAGATAGCTTTGTTGTGCCGCCTTGTAGTCATTCGGTTTTTGGTCCGCCAAAATTGGAGGAACTGACACTGCGGACAGTCCAAAAACCAAGAGGACGAAGCCTATAATCAGACGTTTGTACAATTTTTCGTCTCCTATAGTTTGATGGTTACGTCGACCGTTGCTCTCTTCTCTCTACCGTATAAAGATCAATATCTTCTGAAATCCCTTTTAACTTAAATCGGCCGACTTTAAGAGTCTTTTGGGAGTCACGCGCGACCGCTGCAACCTCTGAACTGAACAGAATAGCGGGATTGGGCGCGCGCGCTTCATTTTCAATTCGGGCCGCTAAATTAACGGAGGGGCCAATGACCGTGTATTCCAGCCGATCAACACTGCCGATATACCCGGCAACGACTTCCCCAAGATGAATGCCAATACCGTTCTCCAATACCGGCCCTCCTTCTGCGCGTTGTCGATCATTAAAGAGGCGTAACCGGCGGCGCATTTCGACGGCAGTCTCGATAGCATCTGCCGCACTGCTTTCAACCTCGTCCGCCAATCCGAAGACGGCCATCACCGCATCTCCCATGAATTTATCAACCATGCCGCCATGTGTGCGGATAGCGTCGACCATTTCACTAAAGTAATCGTTCAGTAATTTGGTGAGCACCTCTGGTTCAAGATTTTCTGAAAGCTGAGTAAAATCGCGAAGGTCCGACAACAAAATCGTCACCTGTTTTCTCTGGCCACCCAATTTGACGGGGTGTCCATTCTGCGCATGCTCATCTAGAAACTGTTCTGCAACCTCTGGGTTAACGAACCGGCCAAAGGCGTCCCGAATATGCTCACGCAGCATAAGTCCTTTGGCCATATCGTTGATACCGCTGGCGACCCGGCCCAATTCATCGGAGCGCGATGCATCAATTCGAATGTCGTAGTAGCCCTCCGTCACCATTTCCAAAGCCTTAAGAATATGATCACAGTCGCGTCTCAACGCCAGGCCATAATGCCATGCGATAAACAAAGCGGCGGCAACGAAACACACGCCGAGGAACATCACCTCCAGCGCCACGCCCAAGACAGTGTAGCCTTCATAAACGAAACGGAATGCCATCAGCACCATCACCATCGTCGGAACGATCGTAAATATGGCGTACCCCTCCATTAGGCGCTGGGTGATACGTTCCAAAATCGTAATCGGCGCTTCCCCCTCTGGAGCCCTAAAATAGTGTTCCAGTTTGATGAATTCGAACTGTGAAAGGATGCCACCACCTAGCGCCCAATAACCGACAAGAAGCTTGCCATGACTTTCCAGAGGAAATTCCGGATACAAATTGGCGTGGATCACAACGGCGACTAAACCGGAAAAGAACCAAGATACGACCGACAAATAAAAACCATGACGAGAGATCGAGGTCCCCTCCCGTGGCTTGGGAAAGGTTTGGAACAGCCCCTCACGTACAATAATTTGTATCACGCATACGATTCCAAGCCCGCCCATGACCTGAGTCAAAGCTATGGAATTAATAAAAGGGCAAACGATCTGACCATAAAAGCCAAGGAAACCAACGGCAATCAACGGCAGAGCATGAAGTTTGAGGCGCGTGAGCGCATCAACCTCTCGTAACGTCATATTTTCCATTATTAACTCTTAGGCGGATTTAGATGTCTAAGGATTTCCTCTTCAGTGATGGTATTGCCTTCGTTCATGTCGGCATCAGATTCATATTTGTCACCGAAGCAAGATTCGCCGACGTAGCCGGGGGCCAAATTTTGGATAAGATTTGGCGTGGCGTTTGGCTGTTTGGACTGTTCAGCAAACACAACGCCTGAGAATGCAATCAGGACAAAAGAAATCAAACAGGCTGTGACCGACTTCATATTTAGTCCCCAATCAATACAGCGGCACGCCCTGTTACCAGGCCTTGTTCGACCCGCTGGTGCAGGGCTTCCAGGTCTTCCAGTTTACAGGTTTCCGTCACAATCGGCCAGAGTTCCCCGCGGGCGACAATTTCCAAGGATTCTCTCACCTCTGCCTTGGTCGCGTACTTGCTGCCGATAATTTCTCGCTCGCCTGATTTGATCCAGTTGCCGGAAATCTGCCAGGAATTATCAAGACCCGCTCCGCCTAAAATCGCCAGGCGTCCGCCCTTGCCAAGGGCGCGGGTTGCCGTGTCCAGGGTCTTTCCCGTGGCGACAAAATCCATGACGACATCAACGCCCCTCCCGCCGGTCAATTCAAGGACAGCCTCTGTCATGTCTGACGCCGCCGCATCGACAATGTCATCTGCCCCCGCTTTCCGGCACGCATCGAACTTTTCAGGACGCACATCAACCGCAATTACCCGCGCGTTGGCCCATTTGGCAACTGCCACCATGTGCAGCCCAAGCCCGCCGCCAGCCCCGATCACCGCGACTGTATCGCCGGGTTGCACCCTGGCCTTGTTGATAAGCTTAACAGGCGTCGAGATGGCGTCTGTGATGACGCCCACTTCCGCCGGATGGGCTTTATAGTCTAGGGCTTCGGGTAATTTCAAAAATGTATTGGCGGGCAGCTTGATATATTCGGCGTAACCACCATCGATCTCTCGCCCGACATTTCCAGCAAAGTTATCGCAGAGGGTTTCGCGGTCTTTCTGGCACCATTCGCAGGTGCCGCAGGTCAGGTAATAATATGCCGTCACCGGATCACCGACCTTAAGCTCAGACACGCCCTTACCGACCTCAACGATCTCAGCTGTAATTTCGTGGCCGATGATGCGCGGGTAATCGACTTTCATTCGACCGGCCCGCATATGCTGGATGGTTAGCCCCGAGCCACACGACAGCACCCGCGCCACCGCCTCGCCTTCGCCCGCCACCGGGTCCGGCATATCGGTTAACTGAAATGGCGTATTCGGTGCCGTTAAAACCATTGCTTTCATAGGAAACTCCTCCTCACCTATTTATTTGCCGCCTCTTCGGCGACCTCTCTTGCGGCATCTATCGCGGTTTGGGGCGGCCAGTCTTCGGAAATGTTTTTGAAGGAAAGATAAACAAACTCTTCATCTCCAATGTTTTTCAGCTCATGCTCCGCACCAACAGGGATATGAATAACTTCTCCGGCCGTGACAGTTTTTTCTTCATCGCCTACTCGAAACCACGCGGTTCCTTGTACGACGTTCAAAATTTGCTCACATCCATGAAAATGCGGGTTAACAATTCTCCCAGGGCCACTGACGGAGCGATTTAAGGTAATATGGTCACCAATGATGATGCTTCCTGTTGATTCAGAAGGCTTTGCAAGGTTCTTTCGCTTCATTTCATCCCAGCGGTAAAACGGCATGGTAATTTCCTCTCTGTTATTCATGCAGGTTATCTTGACACACATCGAATCGCCAAACAGAATAATTTTTTTGGTCGTACAAAATAAAGACCTAAATTTTAGAAGGAACGCACTATGACTGCCTCTGACACTGGTCGCATCTCCATGGTAGACTTGGACTCAGACGACACCCTGACCAAGCTATGCTTCAGCGCCGCCACCAAAATGCTGGGGCGAGTTCCCAATTCACACCGGGTCGCCGCCCATGCACCCTTCATGCAAATGATGCTAACCCCCTTCACCGGGGTGATGCAGCGCGAAGGCGGCGGTAGTTGCCTGACATCTAAACTCAAAGAAATGGCGATCATCAAGACCAGCCAAACCAATGGGTGCAGTTATTGACTGGCTCATAACACGTCGCTTGGTCAAGCGGCAGGCATTACCGACGAACAGGTCGAAGTCATCGGCAGCGATACGTACATGGACTCCCCGCTTTTGAATGATCGGGAAAAAGCAGCCGTGATGTGGGCGGAGCACGTGACGAAGAACACCGCGCGGTCGCGAGATGATATTTTTGAACATGTACGCGGTGTCTTCAACGAACAAGAAATTGTTGAACTTACGATGATCACCGGCCTGTTCAATTTCCGCAACCGCTTCATGGACTCTCTGCAAATCCCCCTTGAGCCGATCGAGGAAGTGGACAAGATCAAAAAGTCCGGTCGCTTGGATACGAACAAGCTCAAAGGTTATTTAGAGCATGTGTTGGAAAACTGGCCCGAAGAATTTCCAGAACCTAATCCTGATGAATGAGCCTTAGTCGGGATCCTTCGAGACGCCGCTAATGCGGCTCCTCAGGATGAGGTTCTTTAATTAAATTTTAAAAACAAACCTCATCCTGAGGAGCGCTGAAAGCGCGTCTCGAAGGACGTCGAGTAGAACTCCCCCTACTCCTCCTCATCATCCAAAATTCTATGGGCGGCACCGTCGAGGTCTTCGAACTGGCCTGTGCGGAGCGCCCATAGGAATGCACACAGCCCGACCCCGCCTAGAAACAAGGCTGCCGGAATTAAATATACGAGGACGTCCATAGCTCCCCCTACGCCATCAGGCGCAAGCGGAGCGCGTTTAGGGTCACGGTCACGGACGACGCCGACATCGCCACCGCCGCAATCAAGGGCGTCACCAACCCGGCCACAGCCAACGGCACGGCCACCGCATTATACGCCAGCGCTAAGCCAAAGTTCTGTATGACCAAGCGGTTAGCTGCCTTCGCTGTTCTCAGCACCGTTACAACAGGCCCCAGCCCTTCGCCCTGAAAAATAAAGTCTGCCGCAGTCTGGCTGACGTCAGCAGCGCTAGCAGGGGAGATCGAGACAAACCCTGCCGACAACGCAGGCGCATCGTTCAAGCCATCACCGACCATGACGACGCGATGGCCTTGTGATTTCAACGCTTCAAGCTCAGTGACTTTTTCAGCGGGAAGGCACTCTGCCTTCCAATCTTTGACACCGAGCTGCTCCGCCAAGGGACCAACGACGGATGCGCGGTCGCCGGATAGAATTCGAACATCCAAGCCTCGGCTTTGTAGTGCTGAAATCGTGCGCACAGCATCGGCCCGCAGTTGATCAGAGAATGTAAAGCGGATGGGAGAACGCCCCCCCACCTTCAGCCACAATTCCATTTCACCAGACTGTGACGCCTCAACGCCGCACCAATCCCATCGACCCAAGCGAATTTCTTTTCCGTTTACAATGCCTCGCAAGCCTTGACCTGGAACCTCTTCAACATCTGATGCCTCGGTACTGGAAGCAGTTTCAGCAATCGCCTTTGAGAGAGGATGGCTGCTGTGCTGGGCCAAGGCTGATGCAATCTCTAAATCTTGCTCAGTCCATTCACCGTCAGAAACCAATTCAGGGCGTCCTCTGGTCAGGGTCCCCGTTTTATCAAACACCACCGTGTCGACTTGCGCCAATCGCTCCAGGCCATCGGCAGCTTTCAACAGCACACCCTTGCGAAGCAGTAATCCGCCGGCGACGACTTGCACCACCGGCACGGCCAAGCCCAACGCACACGGGCAGGTGATAATCAAAACCGAAATCGCCACCATCAACGACGGCTGCCATCCCTCTCCCGCCACAACCAACCATCCCAAGAACGTGGCCAGCGCCAGAATGTGAACCACCGGCGCATAAGCACGGGCAAAGCGATCAGCGAGGCGTACGTACTTGGCCCGGCCCTGCTCCGCCGCTTCCATCAAGCGCACGATTTCTGCTAGTAACGTATTGTCGCCGGCCGCAGTGACTTTGAACCGGAAGGGCGCACCGACGTTTAAGGTGCCGGCGAAAACTTTTGATCCCGGCACAATCGATTTTGGCAAGGTCTCCCCGGTGACCAAACTCGCATCGACCTCCGATAAGCCATCCGTGACATCTCCATCCAACGGCACCCGGGCTCCTGCCGCGACGAGGATGATCATCCCTGGCTGTACTTGATTGACCGGCAATCCGATTAGCGTACCGTCGGCATCAATGACCGTCGCGCTAACAGCGGAGAGCGCCAAGAGATGTTCCGCCGTTGATCGTGCTTTGGCGCGTGCACGACTGTCCAAATAACGCCCGACCAACAGAAAAAACAGCAACGTGATCGACGCATCGAAATAGGCATGAGTGCCGCCGACCATTGTTTGTTGCAGGCTCATCCCCGCCGACAAAACGACGGCCAAGGAAATCGGCACGTCCATGTTCAAGGCGCGGGCCCTTAATGCTGTTACCGCCGAGCGGAAGAAAGGCCGCCCGGCATAGGCAATGGCAGGCAGGGCGATCAAGGCCGAAATCCAATGAAACAACGTCCGCGTTGCATCGCCCATACCCTCGTTTGGGCCTTGGGAGTGTCCGGCCCAAATGGCGACCGATAGCAGCATCACATTCGCCGCCGCGAACCCAGCTACCGCCAAGGCCTTTAAAAGTTCCTTGTCCCGAACCGCAGAGAGCGGCGCAACGGACTCAGCAATGAACGGGGCAACGGGATAACCCAAGTCTTCAACCGTATCGATCAGTGCTCCTGGTTCCGCCTCCCCAGTCCGCCATTGAACCGCCAAGCGGCGGGTGCTCATATTGACCCGTGCGGAAACAACACCCGGCTGGGCCGTTAAGGTGCGTTCAATTTTACCGATGCACCCGGCGCAGCTAACGTTCTCGACCATTAGATTTATGCGTTCTGTTTGGTTGTCGCCTGTTTCGACAAATGCAGAAAAGTTCCGCGCCAACTCATTCATGATTTATCCCTGGGCTTCACCAAGAGAGTATGGTTCACACGAAAGGATTTTCCATCGGAAGACGTCGCCACCAACTCAATCCGCCAATTGCCTTTTAGCGGCAGTCGCCCATTCGCGACGTATGTCCCCGACTGAGTTTCGACAAATATAAGTTTCTTATCATAGCCTTCGTGGGTTGGGCGAACTGCCGTACCGATAATTTTTAACCCCGTCACCGGCGCGCCATCTTTCGCTTTAAACTGGGCGATCAGATTGTCAGAACCTTTTCCAACCGCGACCTTACTTTGCCAGCCTAACTGGTCCTGCGCCCGCGCGGCGTCCAGGGTGTCATTATAGCGAATTCCTTTTTTGTAGGCGTTCTCAGTGCTGAGCCCAGTCCAAGTCGTCGTCGCCATATAAACAAAGATGCCGTTGACCACGAAGATGACGCCGAAGAAACCCAGCATACAAAAAAGCACCCGGCGTCCGGTCCAAACGCCACTCATTTCGCCGGCCCTCTAAACACGCTGTCATAATAAACTTCGGTCCCTTTTTCCGTATCCAAAAGGGAAAATTTGATATCGGTTGAGTCGGAACTTAGGCCGCCTTTTCCGACGCTGACAAAAACGCGGAAGCTCCGGACCTTATCGGGCTCTACCGTGAAGCTCAGTTCACTTTCACCGGTCGCACCTGCCACGCCACCAACTTGCTGCAACTGCGCCCCGGCGATCCCAGAGACGGTCATGATAAAGCCGCGTTCGATGTTCGCCTTGTTGAGAATTTTAAAAGTATAGCCGTTGCGAATGGAACCATCCGACAAGGTCACAAAAATTGGATTACGGTCCCGGAGAACGTTAATATCCAGGTCTGATCGGCTCATCAACACGAACAGCATCAAAAGCCCAACTAAGGCCCACGCGGTAAAATAAATAATCGTGCGCGGTCGAATGGGACGCAGCTTGGCAGATTCCCCCTGGGCGCGGTGATGGTGTGCGGAATAAGAATCATACGCGATCAATCCCTTGGGAAGATCAAGCTTCGCCATCACCCCGTCGCAAGCATCAATACACAACGCGCAGGTGATACATTCCAATTGCTGGCCATCGCGGATATCTATGCCTTGGGGACACGCCGCGACACATTGGTTACAATTTACACAATGGCTGGTGCCGCCCCAGGCCTCGCCTTTTTTATGTGCTCCACGTGGCTCGCCACGATAATCACGATAGGTCACGACCAGGGATTCTTCATCCATCATCGCCGACATAATGCGCGGCCAAGGGCACATGTAGGTACAGACCTGTTCGCGGGCAAATCCACCAAGCAGGAACGTGGTCGAGGCTAAGATGCCAATGGTGATGTAGGCCGTCGATGGCGCGCTAAAGTCGACAAATTGCGCGGCCAACGTCGGCGCATCGGCAAAGTAAAATACCCACGCACCCCCTGTTCCAATCGCGATCAACAACCACAGGGTGAACTTGCTCAGCCGTTTGAATATTTTGCTGGCCGATGTTGGCGCCTTGTCGAGTTTTAATCTGGCATTTCGGTCGCCTTCGACGAACCGCTCGACGACTAAGAACAAATCTGTCCAGACGGTCTGCGGGCAGGAATAGCCGCACCACGCCCGGCCCGCGAGGCTGGTGGTGAAGAACAAACCCACCGCCGCCATCACCAATAAACCTGTGATGTAATAAACTTCCTGCGGCCAAATTTCGATGAAGAAGAAATAAAACCGACGCCCAGGAATGTCGATCAACACCGCTTGGTCTGGTGCTCCCGCGCCCCTGTCCCAGCGCAGCCACGGCGTTAAATAATAAATGCCAAGGGTGAAGATCATCATCCCCCACTTGAACGCGCGGAAACTGCCGTAGACCCGTTTAGGATGAACCTTTACCCGCTTGGCGGTAAACGGTCGGTTCTCTTTCTTGTTGACGGCTTGGACGTCGAGAGTTTCGACTTCCTCATCTATGGCCCGGTCATTTACGACCCCTGCCGGCATCTACTTCCCGCCGCCTAATGAGTGAACGTAGACGGTCAGTTGCTTAACTATGTTTTTGTCGAGAATCTGCCCCCACGCCGGCATCACGCCACCGCGGCTATAGGATATAGTTTCGACGATGGCGTCCTTCGTTCCACCGAATAACCAAATCGCATCGTTGAGCTTCGGCGCACCGAGTTCCTGGTTGCCTTGGCCTTTGGCACCATGACAATCAACGCAGTTTTCCTTGAACACCGCCTTGCCGCGTGTGGCAGAATCTTTGTCAGAAGACTTCCCGCTCAGCGACAAAACATATTCTGCAACGTCGTCGATCTGGGCCGGTTTCAAGACTTCGTCGGTTAAGAACTTCGGCATATCGGAAGTACGCGCATCGTCGTCAGAATTGTTCCTGGCACCATGGGTGATGGTGTAGCTGATGTTCTTCAACGTGCCACCCCAAATCCAATCGTCGTCGTTCAGGTTGGGAAAGCCCGGTGAGCCTGATGCACCAGAACCGTGGCACTGGGAACAGTTGACGTTATAGGCAGACCGCCCTCCCGCCATCGCGAATTCACGCAATTCAGGATCGGTACGAATTTGTTCCAGGCTCGCTTTTTCCAACTTCACCAAATACTTCGACTGAGCCGCCTTGGCTTGCTTGATGTCTTCAACAACCCGGCCCCGTTCGGTGTATCCCAGCACGCCCGTGGTGTGACTTGAAATCAGCGGCCAGGCAGGCATTAAAATCCAATACCCAATCGCCCAAATGATGCAGGCGTATAATGTCAGCATCCACCATCGCGGCGGTGGATTATCCAATTCCCGGATACCGTCCCATTCATGGCCGGTGGTTTCCGTGCCCGAAAATTCATCTATTTCTTTCTGTTGGTTGTTGTGATCGGGCATGGATCAATTCTCCTTAAACGGGATAGAAGCAGCGTCGTCGAATTTCTTCTGTGCGCCGGGTCTGAGGGCGTAAACGAGAACCCCCAAGAACAACACAACAAGATAGATCAATCCCCAAGTCTGGGAAAAGACGGATACGTTTTCAAATGTCATGATCCATCCTCCCTATCGCAGATTTTCTTCTGCCTTGTAGACGCTGAAATCGACCATCGATCCCAACACCTGCAAGTAGGCGATTATCGCATCCATTTCGGTCAGCTCACCCGGCTTGCCGTCGAAGTCACGAACATTGGCCTTCGGATAGCGCTTCAACAATTCATCACCGCCGTCTGGTGTCGCTTGGGCCTTAAGGTCAGCCACCGCATTGGCAATCATGTCGTCGGTATAGGGCACGCCCACAATCTTGTTGACCCGTAAGTGCTCGGCAATGTCATGAACCGACAACGGTGTTTCAAACATATAGCGATACCCCGGCATGACAGATTCCGGCACGACGCTTTGTGGTTTAAGCATATGCGCCACATGCCATTCGTCGGAGTACTTACCGCCGACCCGCGCGAGATCAGGACCGGTGCGTTTCGACCCCCATTGGAACGGGTGATCGTACATGCTTTCCGCCGCCAGAGAATAATGGCCGTAGCGTTCAATTTCGTCCCTGAACGGGCGTACCATTTGGCTGTGGCAGTTATAACATCCATCGCGAATATAGATGTTTCGCCCGGCCAGTTCGAGCGGCGTATAGGGCCGCATGCCCTTAACCTTCTCGATAGTGCTTTCCAGATAATACAACGGTGCGATTTCGATAATGCCGCCGATCGACACCACCACCAAAATCAAGATCAGCATCAGGAAGGAGTTTTTTTCGATCTTTTCATGTTTGATCATGCGCTTGCTCCTTCTCTGATCACCACGCCACCGATGGGGGCCTCGTCTCTAATATCCCCCTTTGCCGTGCGCCAGACGTTGTAAGCCATGATCAGGCCACCAAGGACGAACAAAGCACCGCCCATGGCTCGGATTACATAGAACGGATGCATCGCCTCCACCGTTTCAGCAAACGAGTATTCTAAGAACCCAAGGGTGTCATAGGCCCGCCACATCAGGCCTTGGAGAATGCCGGACACCCACATCGCGGTGATGTAGAGAACGATACCAAAGGTCCCGGTCCACAGATGCCAATTTACCATGCGGACTGAATACAAACGTTCCCGTCCCCAAACAACCGGGGCCAGGAAGTAAATCGCGCCGAAGCTGACAAAGCCAACCCAGCCGAGCGCACCTGAATGCACATGACCGATGGTCCAATCCGTATAATGGCTCAGCGCGTTGACCGACTTGATGGCCATCAGCGGTCCTTCGAAGGTGCTCATGCCATAAAACGCGAGAGAGAATATCATCATCTTGAGTACAGGATCAGTTCGCAGCTTGTCCCACGCCCCTGATAACGTCATCAGGCCATTGATCATGCCACCCCAAGACGGCATCCACAGCATGATGGAAAACGTCATGCCCAGGGTCTGCGCCCAATCCGGCAGGGCTGTATATAAAAGGTGATGAGGCCCGGCCCAGATATAAAGGAAGATCAACGACCAGAAATGGATGATCGATAATCTGTAGGAATAGATCGGCCGGTTCGCTTGTTTCGGCACGAAGTAATACATGATCCCTAAGAACCCTGCCGTCAGGAAGAATCCAACCGCGTTGTGGCCGTACCACCATTGGGTCAGGGCATCCTGCACACCGGACCAGACGATGTAGCTTTTTGAGCCGAACACAGACACCGGCACCGCCGCGTTATTAATCAGATGCAATAGTGCAACGGTCGCAATGAAGGCCAGATAAAACCAGTTGGCGACATAAATATGCGGTTCTTTGCGTCGGCGCAGGGTTTCCAGGAACACCAGAAGATAAATCACCCAGACGATCGTCAGCCATAAATCGACATACCATTCGGGTTCTGCATATTCCTTGGATTGGGTAATACCGCTGACGTAGCCGGTCGCCGCCATAACGATGAACAACTGATAGCCCCAGAACACGAACCAAGGCGCCCAACCGCCAGCGACCCTGACCCGGCAGGTGCGCTGCAAAACATGAAATGACGTCATGATCAGGACATTACCGCCAAAGGCGAAGATCACAGCTGAGGTATGCAGCGGGCGAAGGCGTCCGAAGTTGGTCCAGGCGAAGTCGAAATTAAGCACCGGAAAGGCCAATTGCAGGGCGATAACCAAGCCGACCGCAAAGCCAACAACGCCCCAAAAGACGGAGGCGACAACGCCGGCACGGACAATGGCATCATCATAGCCACCTTCCGCTACCTCTGCCGCCATCTGTTTGCCCTTGGCGACGACGAAGAATACGCCCAATAAACAAAACACAAACAGCAGTAGTCCGTGGCCATAGATTGCCTTATCGACAGCCCGGGACGACATCAACAGTCCAATAAAACCACCGAATCCCAATAAGCCCATCGCAACGAAATTCGCCATTTGAAGTGGCCTCCGCCTTATATTTATATGTCCTAGTCAGGTACCCTAACAAAAAAAGGGCGAGAAGTCATTTTCGCCCTCGCACCCGGCGTATGCCCGGATAACGATTCATCCGCAAGGTATAAAATTTAGAACGGTTTTACTTTGACCCAGATCAAGTGGCAAAGAATTTGCGGGCAATTAATGATCAGAGGGGGCTAAAAATCGATCCCCCAACCCGGTATCATAGTCCAATGCCGCCGGTGTCAGGGAAATCCCGGTTGGGCCTTCAGGACGGGACAGGCCTTTGCGTTCCAAAACCGTCCACACCGCAGGGTTGGAAAAGCCGCTGGCGTCCTTGGACGACACCGTGAAGCCACCCACATGGACATGATTACCATGGCCATGGGGCAGGCTCATGAGGGCCACATTGCCGGTGGCCTCGTCCTTAAATCCTGTCTCCGAGTCACGCGCCAGCACTTGTGCCAAGGCGAGGGTTCTCAGCTGCAACTTGTTCAGTTTCAGAGGGTTCTTTTTAGGCGGCATATTTGTTCCTCTAAAGCACCGGGCTTAAGCCGCCATCAATGTTGACCGCTGCCCCTGTGATATAGGACGCCGCGTCAGACGCCAGAAAACAGGCCATGTTGGCGTATTCTTCCGCATCGCCCAATCGGCCCAGCGGCAATTCTTCGCCTTCCAAGGCCAAATAATCCTCCAACGACATATCGGGTCTAAGCTTTTGGTGGCGGCGGGCAACTTGGTCAGTGATAATTTTCCCGGTGCAGAGCGCGTTGACCAGGACGTTATAGGGTGCCCCCTCCCCCGCCAGGACTTTGGTCAACGCCATCCCAGCCGCCCGCGATACCGCCGTCGGCGCGCCACCTGGCCCTGGTGCTTTGGCACCAACCGTCGCGATGTTTAAAATTCTTCCCCAGCGGCGTTCCTTCATCCCCGGCATCGCCAAGCGACAGGTCCGGATGGCGGCGAACAGTTTGATGTCCAAGTCCGCCTGCCACACTTCGTCGGTAATTTCCTCAAAGGGTCCCCTGGCCGATGTGCCCGCGTTGTTGACCAAAATATCAACCTTGCCGAATTCTCCATTCACCGTTCCGAACATATCGGCAATTGCCGCGGCGTCGGTAACGTCACAAGAAACTGCCATGACTCGACCCTTGGCCACAGCCTCGACTTCCGCCTTGGTTTCATCAAGCAAGTCCTGAGACCGCGAGACAATGGCGACATCCGCCCCCGATTCAGCGAACCTCAGCGACATGGCACGACCCATTCCCCGGCTACCGCCAGTGATAATTGCGGAACGTCCTTCTAGTGAAATCTGCATGAAACTTCTTCCCCAAATTGAAATGTATTTGTTTGAATATGCTTATACCAAGTCTCACCCATAAAGGCACATAGAGAGTTGATTATCCTTCCATTCTTTTGGACCAACTGCCATATAATCACCATGAACGCGAAAAAGATCATTCCTTTACTGATTGGTATTGCCCTGATCAGTGGGATTTTTATCTGGCAAGGGATTACGCCGGTCGTCGGCCAATTGGGGGAGGCCGGTTGGAGCCTGCTCCTGGTCTGTGTCTTCGTCGTCCCAGAATACCTTCTGAATGGCCAGGCGTGGCGTTGTCTATTTCCCCGTTCTACGCGGCCGGGAATCATGCAGTCCCTCTGGGCCACCGGCATGGGCTCCGCTGTAAATACCCTATTGCCTGTTGCCACCATTGGCGGTGAATTGGTCAAGGCACGGGTGCTGACGCTTTGGGGCATTCCGGCAATCGATACGGTCTCTACCGTGGTCGTGGATAAGGCTGTCCAAGCCGTGGTAACCGGAATATGGGCCTTAATCGGCGTTGCCTTTATAGCCGTCTTGGTACCGGGTGATGCGACAATCATCAGTGCGGCTTTAGGAGCCTTAACCCTGATTGCAGGCGTTGCGGCATTTATCGCTATTCAAGTCTATGGCGGGTTCTCTTTTGTCACCAAGATCGCCGTGAAAGCGTCCAAGTCCGAGAAGTTTGCAGAATTTTCAACCAAGGCCAGCGATTTAGACGCCGCCATCCGGCTGATTTATGCCCATCGGGGACGGTTCGTCTTAAGCGTCGTCACGCGACTGACGTTGCGCATTATCTTGGTCGGGGAGCTTATCCTGGCCGCCCACCTGATGGGGCATCCAATTGGCATTGCCGAAGCCATCATGCTCAAGACTTTGATCGGCGCGTTGCGCGGTCTCGCCTTTGCCATCCCTGGACAACTCGGCGTTCAGGAAGGCGGCTATATAGCTGTCGGTGCACTGCTTGGATTTCCAGCATCCTTGATGCTGGCAGTGTCCTTGGCCAACCGACTACGGGAAATGTTGCCCTCAGCAATCATGCTGTTTGTCTGGCAGGGGGTAGAAGGAAACAACCTTCGGAAACCCTCAGTCGTATCCGCAGGGTCTAAAGACTAAGCCAATCAACCCACTGATCGGGGTAGGCACGAACGACAGGCTCAAGCCGCTGGGCGTACTGTTCGACTGCCGACTTGACCGCAATTCGGGTATCTAAATCTTCTGGAAGATCAATCGGTGCCTCGGCCCGGGTTACATAGGTGCCATCAGCTTGGCGAATTGTAAAAACCGGCACCAGGGCCGCGCCATGCCGCTTCGCCATCACCGGCGCACCAGGGGCGACCCGAAGGTGACCGCCTAGAAAAGGAACTTCCACCGGATGTTTGGCTGAATCCCGGACAGTTACCGACACCACCTGGTTTTGGTCTAGCCGTGCACCAAGAGTTTTCATTGCCGGGGCTGGGTTGTCATAAGCAATCACCACCCGCTCAGCCAAGAATTTAAATTCAGAAGCCACCCATAGTGGATTGAGCAGTTTCATCCCGATCCAGGTATCTGAAAAGCCATGGCGCGCATGGCTCAGGTGGTGGGTCTTGTATCCCGCCCGTTGCAGCGCCATCTTGGTCGCTGAATTTGCGAAATAAAAATGGCTGTCCCAGAGAATAACACCCTTCCCTTTTTCCAGCGCAGCATCAATATGTTCCTGGCCCTCAAGCGGTGTCTTCAGCCGCCCATCGAATGGCATTAACGCGCCCAGCAACAGGAATAATCTGGAAATTTCATTGGCCGCCAAATCGTGCGGGAATTTTTGAAGCGCTTTCTCGCCAATCGAATCACCTAAAAAAATGCGCGCTCGCTCGCGAATGTGGTCGGCGGGGCTTGGAAGCATTTTCATTGAGAGAGGTGATATCGTACGCGCGACCCCCCACCATAAGCTTTGGGGGATTAGCCCTGAAACAAATCCCAAGAACGGCAGCCCGAAAAAAACGGCAACATCGTTCACACTGAGAAACCCGACAGGGTCATCCTCAGTGTTAGGGGATTGAACAGGAAGATCGACGATTGCCTTGCCCATTAGGAAATCAATTCACCTGATACGTTACGCTTACACCGAACTATATTATTTTTTATACGTCGAACCATACTAATTTTTATACGAAGGGTCCAATCGGTCAAGTCGCCTAAGGTGTCCAGGCCAGGACCGCGCACCAACATAATTGCCCCGTTGCTTCATCATTTGCGACGTTGAACGACAAACTTCTTCATCAATATACGTCAATTCACCGCCTGCCATGGCGTCGACTTGAATACGGCAGGTGGTTTCAAGACGGATAATCGCTTGAAAAGCCTCGCTAATTTCCGCCCCTACGGTCAGCAGTCCATGATTGCGGAGAATCATGACAGGATTATCGCCTAAGTCCCGTTGCAGGGCTTCTCGCTCATCCAAGCGAATGGCAACGCCTTCATAGTCGTGAAAAGACGTGCGTTCAAAATATTGCATGGAGTGCTGTGAAATTGGCAAAACGCCGCATTTCATGGCTGAAACCGCAACGCCGGCCCGGGTATGGGTATGGACCACGCAGTTGACATCTTCCCGACCACTCAAGACCGCGCTGTGAATTGTGTAGCCCGCCGGATTGACTTCATCACCGGCTTCGGTTGCCCCGTCCATGTGAACCTTTACCAGGCTGGAGGCGGTGACCTCGTCAAAGAACTCGCCAGAACGATTAAGCAGGAAATAATCGGGCTCTCCCGGCACACGGGCCGAAGCATGAGTCCCGGTCAAATCTGACATGTCATAAAAATCAATTAATCGGAAACACGCGGCCAAATCGACCCGTGCCTGCCACTCTTCTGGACTGACATTATCTTTTAGCGACATCCTATATCCCCTTAATTTTTTGCTTTTACGATGGCTCCGCATTCTGCCAGTCGTTCAATTTCTTCATCGTTGTAGCCATATTCGGCTAGAACTTCGCGGGTATGTTGCCCGTAGAGAGGGGCTCCTTTATGCACACCTCCCGGGGTCTCAGAAAACTTTACAGGCAGACCTAGGGTTTTAACAGTCCCTAGGGACGCATGCTCCGTATCGACCACCATTTCCCGGGCCAGGACGTGGGGGTCATCAAGCATTTGATTGATATCTTGGACGGGTCCGGCGGGCACCCCTTCTGCTTCCAATCGCGCCAACCAATCCGCGCTGGTGCGTTGTTTTAGTACCGGCATCAGGGCCGCTTCCAGTTCCGCCAGATACGCCATGCGTCCGGCATTCTTTTCAAACCGCGCATCGTTGGTGATTTCCGGTGCCTCAAGCGCACGCAGCAACCCCTCCCAAGTGTTCTGATTGGCAGCACCGATCGTGATCCAACCGTCGGATGTTTCAAAGGCTTGATAAGGCGCATTCAATGGATGGGCTGAACCCATGGCCACGGGTGCTTCCCCGGTCGCCAATGCAATCGCCGATTGCCAGTAGGTATGCGTGATCCCAGCTTCGAACAAAGAGGTATCGACCTTTTGCCCCTTGCCGGTTTTCAATCGATTTGTATAGGCCGCGAGTACGCCCATAGCCCCTAAGATGCCGCCGGTAATATCGGTCATCGGCGCGCCGCATTTGGTGGGTGCGCGGCCGGGTCCTTCGCCGGTGATGCTCATCAGGCCGCTCATGCCTTGGGCGATCAGATCAAACCCAGCGCGGTCCGAATACGGGCCGGTGCGTCCGAAGCCTGAAATTTCACAATAAATGATACCAGGGTTTTCCTTGGCGACATCTTCATAGCCAAAGCCCAAGCGTTCCATGGTGCCCTTGCGGTAATTCTCGATTACCACATCGGCGGTCTTGAGCATTTTTCGAAGGACCTCTTTGCCGTCCGGGTCCTTAAGATTAATCACCATGCCCCGCTTGTTGCGGTTCATCATCAGGAACGCAGCAGACTGATCCCCTATCGCCGGTGGCATAGAGCGACGCGTATCATCGCCGCCCGGCACTTTTTCGACCTTAATAACATCCGCTCCCATGTCGGCCAGCATCAACCCACAAACTGGGCCCGCCATGATATGAGCAAGCTCAATGACCTTAACGCCGCTTAGGGGACCGGAGGGTTTTTTGCTCATGTTTAGTCCTTAAGTCTCCAACGTCGTGCCGCTTGGGGTCCTTCGAGTCCCGCTGCTACACAGCGCCTCAGGATGAAGAATTTTAAAATATAGTCTTAATATCAAACAAATATAAAATCTCTTCATCCTGAGGAGCGCCCACTTAGGCGCGTCTCGAAGGACGCTCAGCGCCACAATCTCTCCAGTTTAGCCGTTACTGGTTTCCGAGAGATATGCCAGTGCTTGTTGTACGCCGCCCTTTTGATGGGGGATGCCTGCAAGACCCAAGCCCATCTCAACACCGCACAAGGTTCCAGACAGCGACAGTTCGCTCAAGTCGCCTAAGTGACCGATGCGGAACACATCACCAGCGACCTTACCAAGGCCGGTTCCCAAGGACATGTCGAAGTTTTTCAAAATCACCGCGCGGACTTCGTTGGCATCATGGCCATCCGGCACCCGAACTGCGGTCAAGACAGGCGAGAACCCGGCAGAGTCCAAACATTGGTTTTCCAAGCCCCAGGCCTGCACTGCCCGGCGGGTTGCTTCGCCATAGCGAATGTGACGTGCGAACACGTTGTCCAAACCTTCTTCAAACAACATGTTCATGGCTTCACGCAAACCATAAAGCAGGTTGGTCGCCGGGGTATAAGGGAATGAGCCATCTTTCATCTGCGTAATCATCGGCGTCCAATTCCAGAACGCATTCGGCATCGTGGCTTCTTTGTGGGCCGCCAAGGCTTTTTCACTAACCGCGTTAAAGCTCATTCCCGGCGGCAGCATCAGCCCCTTTTGTGAGCCGGCAATGGTGACATCAATGCCCCATTCGTCATGCCGAAGATCGACGGAACCCAGAGACGAAACCGCATCAACCATCAGCAATGCCGGATGGCCGAGGTCATCCAAAAGCTTACGCGCGCCGGGAATGTTGCTCGTCGCCCCGGTCGCCGTTTCATTGTGGGTGATGCAAACAGCTTTAATTTCGTGGCTGGTGTCAGCTTTCAGGGCTGCCTCAATGGCTTCTAAGTCAGCCGGACCGCGCCAGTCGCCTGGAAGCAGTTCTGCATTTAAGCCAAGTTTCTCGGCCAGACTTTGCCAAAGCATCGCGAACTGTCCGGTTTCGAACATGATGACTTTGTCGCCCGCAGACAGGGTATTCACCATCGCGGCTTCCCATGCACCGGTGCCAGAGGCCGGGTAAATGATGACTTCGCTCGTGGTCTTAAAGACATTTTTGAGATTTTGAATGATATCCTTGGTCATCACCATGAAATCGGGTCCGCGGTGATCCATGGTCGGCATATCGATGGCCCTGAGGACTCGATCCGGCACGTTTGAGGGACCTGGAATTTGGAGAAAATGACGACCTGAGCTCATGATGTTCCTAACTTATCGCTATAAAGATTTAAACATTGGGGCCTCTGCCCCGTTTCTGGCCTTCCGATACACCCAAATAGACCACTTTCCAACCCTTATAAGCGGGTGCTAAATTCCCCATCCTAATTACCCTTAGCAAAGAACAAGCATTCATGACTGCGCACGCCCCCTTAAAACCGTCTAACCGCATCGGCGATAGCGGCTTAGCTGCCCGACTTTCCAAGGAATTGGAAGGTGAAGTGCTGTTCGATAGGTTCAGTCGGGGGCGCTATTCCACCGATGCCTCGATCTACCAAGTCGAACCGATTGGCGTCGTGATCCCGAGATCAGAACAAGATATCATCCGCGCGGTCGAAATTGCCGTGGATGAAGGCATTCCAATATTGCCCCGCGGCGGTGGCACATCCCAATGCGGTCAGACTGTCGGCGAAGCCTTGGTGATTGATTGTTCCAAGCACCTGAACAAACTCATCGATATAGATACCGACGCCCAGCGCGCGACCGTGCAGCCAGGGATCGTTCTGGATCATTTGAACGCCGCCCTGAAACCCCACGGGCTTTTCTTTCCGGTCGATGTCAGCACATCAAGCCGCGCCACCATCGGCGGCATGACGGCGAATAATTCCTGCGGCGCACGCTCGATCCGTTACGGCAACATGGTTCACAACGTGCACGCCATCGATGCGATCCTGGCCGACGGCGCACAGATGAAATTTGGTGAGATACCTGGAAATCTGGATGGCTTTGAAGGGTCTAACCGTTATATGGACCTAATTCATTCCATGCGGGACCTGGGGGCCAGAGAAGCGGCAGAGATCGATGCGCGAATTCCCAAGCTGCTGCGCAAGGTCGGCGGCTATAATATTGAGACCATTTCCCCTGATGGCCACAACATGGCGCACCTGTTGGTGGGGTCAGAGGGAACGCTTGGTTTCTTCAAGAAAGTCGAATTGAACCTCGCCAAAATTCCGAGTCACAAAGTTTTAGGCGTCTGTCACTTCCCGACATTCTTTTCAGCGATGGAGACGACCCAGCACATTGTTAAGCTGGACCCAGCGGCTGTAGAACTGGTCGACCGCACAATGATCGACCTCAGCCGCGACATCCCAATGTTCCGCGCCACGGTCGATAAATTCGTCATGGGGGAGCCGCAAGCCTTGCTGCTGGTGGAGTTCGCTGGCGAGGACCGCGACGACTGCATCCGCCGCCTGAAACAGTTGGGCGAGTTGTTGGCTGATCACGGCTACCCGGACGCTGTATTAGAAGCCACCGACCCGGCCTTCGCTACCGAAATCTGGGAAGTCCGCAAACAAGGCCTCAACATCATGATGTCGATGAAGGGCGACGGAAAGCCCGTTTCCTTCATCGAAGACTGCGCCGTGCCGTTGGAGGATTTGGCCGAATACACCGACCGCCTTACGCAAGTCTTCCACAAGCACGGCACAGACGGCACATGGTACGCCCATGCTTCTGTCGGAACCTTGCATGTGCGCCCTGTGCTCGACATGCGAAAAAGCGGCGACGTCACGGCCATGCGCGCCATCGCCGAAGAAGCCTTTTCTATGGTCAGAGAATACAAAGGCTCCCACTCCGGCGAACACGGCGACGGCTTGGTCCGGTCTGAATTCCACGAGCCGATGTTCGGCAAGCAAATCGTTTCCGCGTTTGAAGAAGTCAAAGATACCTTTGACCCTGAAGACTCGTTTAATCCTGGCAAGATCGTGCGGCCTTCGAAAATGGATGACCGTACCCTGTTCCGCTACAAGCCGGGGTACGAAGCGAAGGTCCCCGCAACCGCCCTCGATTGGTCGGAATGGGGCGGCTTCGATAAAGCGGTGGAGATGTGTAACAACAACGGTGCCTGCCGAAAAAAAGATGCCGCCGTCATGTGCCCGTCCTACCGTGCCACCGGCGAGGAAAAAGATTTAACCCGGGGCCGCGCCAATACCCTCCGCCTCGCAATGTCAGGCCAGCTTGGAGCAGATGCCTTCACGTCTGATGAGATGGCCGCGACCATGGAGCTCTGCGTCGGCTGCAAAGGGTGTAAGCGCGAATGCCCGACCGGTGTCGACATGGCGCGGATGAAGACGGAGTTTTTGTACCAGTACACGAAGAAGCACGGCCTTCCACTCCGTGAAAAGCTCATCGCGTATTTACCGAGGTACGCCGGGCTCGCCTCAAGCTTTAGGGCGCTAATGAACCTCCGCGATCAAATCCCCGGCATGGCGAAGTTGAGTGAGTTATTCTTAGGCTTCAGCGCCGAACGCACCCTGCCAAAGTGGGTGTCCCCTTATCAGGGGCGAACCACCCCCGGCGAAGGATCTATCGGCGAAGTCGTCTTGCTTGCCGATACCTTTAATACAAATTTTGAACCCAAGAACCTCGACGCAGCCCGCAAGGTATTGGAAGCCGCAGGGTATAAAGTCCACCACGTCGAAGCCGCCCCCGGTGGGCGGGCTTTGTGCTGTGGCCGCACGTTCCTGGCTGCTGGTCTAGTCGATGAAGCAAAGGCCGAAGCGACGCGAACCCTAACGGCCCTCGCCCCCTACATAAAACGCGGCGTGCCGGTCGTGGGATTAGAACCCTCCTGCCTGCTCACGCTCCGCGATGAATTTACGGTAATGCTTCCCGGCGGCGAAACCAAAGACCTCGCCGACAACGCCTACCTGTTCGAAGAATTCCTCGCCCGTGAAAACGAAGCAGGCCGACTCACCCTCGACCTCAAACCCATCGCCCAAAAGAAAGCTCTCCTCCACGGCCACTGCCACCAAAAAGCTTTTGCGGTTATGGGCGCAGTGGAGAGCATCCTCGGGATGGTCCCCGACCTAGAAGTCGAAACCGTGGAATCAAGCTGCTGCGGCATGGCTGGAGCTTTTGGCTTCCGCGCCAAGACGATTGAAGTGTCGAAGAAGATGGGAGAGATTTCACTATTGCCGAAGATAAGAGAGGCGGAAGCGGAGACGCTTATCGTCGCAGACGGAACAAGCTGCCGCCATCAGATTGAGGATGGGGCCAAGCGGGAAGCTGTGCATGTGGCCGTGGTGTTGGCGGAGGCGTTAAAGTAAACAAGTCCAGCCTTCCATCGATCTGGCTCAAACAAGAAAGCGGGGGCGGCCATTTGACACAGCTCGCTGTCCTGCTGGAATAATTGGCATTTTGATATTGCGCCTTTCACCCAATTTTCAGGTGTTACGTCCTATCAACCTAAGGTACGATTTAGGTTAAGGGGGAATTCTTATGTCCAGATTGGTGGCTTCTAGATTACGGTTGTTTTTCATACTCGTAATTCTATCCACCCTGCTAGGAGTGCTCGACGGTTATTTGGGGAACCTTGAGAAAATAGACGAGCAGGCCACAGCCATGTTTCATGGCGGGATAAATTGGCTGGTGGGCAGTTCGCTTGTCTGGGGCTTTGAAATTCTTGCGGTTCAAAGTCGCTACGGCGTCCGCATTAGGCGGCTTCATTTTCTAACAGCCATCGCCCTAAAATCTGTCGTTTTAGTACTCATTGTCATATTTGTAGGGTTGTTCGCTCGGGCGATATTCCATGATTTATATGGCCTTGAATTTATCACTGATCCTGAGTTTTTTCGCACGTTGCTATTTGTATTTACTGCAATTGTCTTGATGCAGACTGGCCTTCAAATCGTTCGCATTATTGGCGGTCGTACATTAATCAATTTTGTACTGGGAAAGTATCACAGGCCAATTCGTGAAGAGAAAATTTTTATGTTCCTAGACTTGGTCGGATCAACACCGCTTGCTGAACGATTGGGCGACGTTGGTGTCCAGAGTATGATCACTAAATTCTTTTTCGACATTACAGAACCGATTATCGAGCATGGCGGTGAAATTCACCGCTATGTTGGGGATCAAGTCGTGGTGACCTGGCCCATTCGTGCGAATGCTGCGAACATGCGGTCGATCCTCTGCTGCTTTGCAATCGCCAAACGGGTTAACGACCTTGCACCGGATTATGAACTGGAGTTTGGCACCGTACCGGCTTTTCGAATTGGTCTTCATGGCGGTCCGGTGGTTATCAGCCAAATCGGCGATCAAAAACAAGAAATTAGTTATTTTGGTGACACCGTCAACGCGACGGCCCGCATTGAACAACAGTGCAAGTCTCTGGATAGCTCCTTGCTTATCTCCGCTGAGTTGCTTGAACGCATTACCTTATCCCCGACATTTCAAGCGCAGCACAAAGGTACCGTTCAATTACGTGGTCGTGGCAGTGAGACAAAGTTGTTCACCATCGTTCAGGCGCAGAACGCATAAACGGTAATAGGATAATTTTAATGTCCGCTTCCAGGGCGTAAAACTTGTAAGCCGGAACCAAATAAGGCGTTAACGTCTCACGAGTTATTTGAACATTCATGATATACCAAATATGCTTGTCCGCGGTAGTGGCGCTCGCTTGGTGCCAAGGCGGTGTTATAATTGCGTCTATAACTTAAGAATTTGAAAGTGGGGGCATTATGAAAGATGAGTCAGTTGGCATGTTGGATCGCTCCGATGTGGTGAATAAGATGAATGAGGCGTTGCACCTCATTCCGGGAAAATCCGCTGTGGTGACCATCGATTGTCAGCGCGGGAATCTTGAGCCGGAGATCGCCACGCTGCCTGTACCTGCTGAAGAATGCCAGCGTGTCATCGCGGGAACCAACCGCCTAATTTCACTCGCGAGAAATTCGAATATTCCCATTATTCATGTGTACACAGTTTATGAAGACCCTCTCTTGGGGAAGCATCCTTTTGAGCGGGCGATGCTCGGCGCCAAGCAATCTTTCACGCCTCACCAGCAAAGCAATTTTGCCCGCCATAAATCCCCAGGCTCGCGAGAAGGAGAATTGGTCCCGGACCTGGATGTTCAACAAGAGGACTATCTGATCGACAGCAAACGAACGTTCGATATGTTTTACGGGACCCAGCTTGAAGGCCTGTTGCGCGGCCTGGATGTCGATACGCTGCTCATCGCCGGCTGCAACACAAACACCTGCGTTTTAGCTTCCGTTTTTGGGGCATACAGCCGTAATTACAGCGTTGTTGTACCATCCGATTGCGTCGCCTCGGCCTACGGGCAGGACCTTCATCAGTTTGGTCTCGCGAACATTCAGCGCCGGCTCGGATGGGTTTTCACGTTGGATGAACTCGAGGAAAAGCTGAATGCCGACGCTGGCAGTGTCCCTCTTACAGAAATCGGGGTCAGGTAGCTCTAATTCAGATGTTTGGCCAGGAACACCTTGGTCTCACCAAAGGGTTCCGGTTATCGGGCGCGCATTATTTCTTCTAGATCGCAATCGATACCTTCAATGGATTTGCCATCGGGACGCGGCGGTGTTTCTGGCGTGCCAGTGCTATAGGCTTCTACGGCAGCGGGGCGGAGCATTAATTTATCTCGCCATGCATTTATTTTAGGGAAATCGTCTGGATTAACTTTTTCTGGATAGAGTTCTCGAACACGATGAATATTGGAGAGCACGTAAATGTCAGCGAGCGACATAGAATCGCCAGCAATCCACGTCGTTTCATTCAAATCTTTTTCCAGCCAGTTGACAGTGTAATCGACAATTTCTAACGCAGATCGGATTTCACCTTCGCTGTATCCATCTCCCGACATCCGACGCCATCTTTCACGGCGTTCGGGCATCGGCGTGTTGGCTATCATTTTGGCTTTGTCTTCTTCCGACAATTCGTCGACCAAAGATTTTAACCGGGCAGAGAAGGTTAAATTGATTATGGCTTGATGAACGTAGTCGCCCATCCACATCCAATGACGCATGCGCCAGCGCAACTTCGGGTCTTCGGGCTTAAGAGAAGGGTCTGGGAATGCATCATCAATATATTCGAGTATAGCGACAGCGTTGTAGATCGGAGTGCCATCGTGAACCAAAACTGGCACAACGCCATTTGGATTAAGTTTTAGGTATTCAGGGTTTAAATTTTCGTATTTCCAAAGTTCTATATACCTGCTCGCGTATTCTACTCCCTTTTCTTTAAGGCAGTGGCGAACTTGTTTTGAGCATGTACTCAATCCGCTATGATATAGCTCTAACATTTTTTGGTTTCCTGTAGCGTCGTCGTTTTGGGTGGCCTAATAGACCTCGATGATTTTTTGCGGTGTCTTGTGAAGGCATTTGCTAACGCCGTTTTCGGTAATGAGGTAGTTGTCGCAGACAACGGCGAAAACCCTGTCGTTACCGAAGCCTGGGTGGACGACGATGTTCATGTCCTTTTCCAAGGTCATTGTTTCATCGTCGCGAATGAGCGGGCGCTCAACCATGTCGTAACCCTGGCCGTGAGAATAAAGTCGGCGTTCCTCAGGCAGACCCTGACTCCGCATGTACTCATTGTGGGCTTCGTAGATATCTTTGCAGGGAACACCGGGCTTGAGCATTTTCAGTGTGTTCTGCTGAGCCTCTACCGTAGCCTGAAAGTCATCGGTCAGTTGGTTCGACGCCTTGCCCAACACGAAGGTGCGAGAAATTTCCGTATAGAACCCGCCGGGGCCGTTATTTTCCACGAGCAGGGCCAGATGGTCGCCTTCCTGCAATTCGCGGCCCTGGTTGTGGCGCTGCATGAACATCGACGGTTTGCCCTGGGGCGCGGAGGTCCCTAGGAAAATACCCTGTTCGCTGCCGTTGATCTGGCCCGTGTACTGGGCCAGGGCGGCAACCTCGAAATCTTTCATGCCGGGCTTGATGTTCGCAGCAATAGCCTCAATGACCTGGTCCTGCATAAGGGCGGTTTCCTTAATGCGCTCGATTTCTTCGGGCGACTTGATGGCCTTGATCCCGTCCACCAAGTCCGAGGCGTCAATGAATTCAGCAGAGACATTTTCTTTTAGATGTTCGACGAAGGGGTACGATATGGCGCCTGGGCCAACGAACCCGATAGTTTTATAGCCCCGAGACCTGAGATCGTCGGCCGCTTGCGTCGCATCGTAGGTCTTTGTGTAGTTAATCGACGAATAGCTTGGGTTGGTACAGATGCGACCTATGCCTCGGGTGCCCATGGTCGCTTCCTTGATGGAGCGGTCGCCGTCCATGGGGCCCTGACAAACCAGGGTCATCTTGTCTTCGCGGTGGAAAATAATGGTATGGGGGTATGAGTTTCGGGCCGGTATATCGGTGAACCACTTTACATAGCCACCAAGAAATTCGTTGTTGTTCTGCATTACCAATGCGCCGACTCCCTGGTCGTCCATGGCGGTGCGGACGGCGCTCCAGCGTCGCTCTAGTTCTTCGCTCGAGATGGGGTGGACGAGTTTTTCGTCACTTGGCATGGTCTTATCCTTCCTTAGGCTGGTGCATCCAACAGGCGGTGATCAACCACGTTGACCATTTTGTCAAATTCTCTCCTGAGAAAATGGCGAATGTTTTGTTCGAGTATGGGCACCATCTGGTCCTGGTACGTGGCGCTCATGCCGCCAACTTGGGGCGTAATGAGGACGTTGTCCATGGACCAGAACGGGTGGTCCGACGGCAGCGGGCGCTCGGCAAACACATCGAGCCCGGCACCGGCAATCTTGCCTGCGCGGAGGACGTCCATTAGCGCATCCTCATCAAGCACGCCGCCCCGGGCCAGATTCACGATATAGGCGTCGGGCTTCATGGCCGCCAGCACGTCCGCGTCCACCAGCTTGTCCGTCTCAGCCGAATAGGGAACCAGAAGCAAAAGGTAATCCGAGAGAGAGGCCGCCTTGATAAGTTCGTCCCGACCGAACATGCGATCGAAGCCGGGCACGTCGCGCTTGGTCCCGCTCACGCCGTAGACGGTCATGTTGAAGGCCTTGCACTTCGGCGCCAAATCTTCGGCAATGACCCCGACACCGACGATGGTGATTGTTTTTTCATGCAACAGCGCTTGCGGCCAGCGATCCCATTTGGCGGCAGTCTGGTTGTGGACCATGCGGGGAAAGTTTCGGGTCAGCGCGAGCATATGCATGAATGCCATTTCCGACATCTGCGGGCCATGGATGCCTCGCGCATTGGTCAGAATAATGTCATTCGAAAGAGCGGTCAGCATGAAAACGCCATCCACACCGGTGGTCAGGGCCTGCGCCCATTCTAATTTTGCCGCCCTGGACACCAGGTCGTCGCTGAACAAATGGCCTAGGGCGAACAGCACATGGGCGTTGCCGACGATAGCGATGGCCTCCTCTTCGGTGGTCGCTGTATAGATGCTGATATCCGGGAATAAGGGTTCTAGAAGTTCCTTATAACGCGCCGCGCGGGCGTCATAAATAAGTAAATTTTTGGTCATCAAATATTCCCATGCTCTGTCTCTTCGCTGAACCAGTACCGGATTTATACGCGACACTCTCGGATGTATTGTAGAGCCTCCGGTGCACCGTGCAGCGTACCAAGTTGCATCTGTTTGCCGGGTACGTCTGAGAACACCGACATTATGAAAGCACGAATGGTCTCCAAGGCAAGCTCATCAATAACGTTTGGGGTTTCGGCAAGAACACCGAGAACTTTATGATCGACTTCGCCGTCTTCAATTTGTTCCAGAAGATGAAGCGGAACAAAATCTACAATGTCGCCGGATTTCAAGGCCTTGTCCGTCACCACAAAGCAATCAACACAATCGCCGTCCCCGCCAAGCGTGTTAAGCGCAAAGCCATAGGGATACGGATAAGGGCTCGCGACCTGTTGAGAACCGAGATGTTTAAGCGTCTGTTCGTCAAAAGTATTTTTAGTTGAAGACCCAGATACGTTCTCAATAAAAACTTTGATGATGTCGTCAGACCGGGGCACCGGCTTTTCCTCCGTTCTTTGCGATACCTAGTCTTTATACGATGGATCCATACGATCGAGTTTGCGCAGGTACGCGGGCCACGATCTTGCACCGATACTATTGCCCTGCTGTTCGTACTTTTCTGCGGAATGACGCGCGACTTCATCTTTGATATAAATAAGGTCGTTCTTGCCCCCCGCATCGACTTGAACTTGGCAGGCGATCTCAAGACGCTGCGTAAATTGAAACGCTTCTGAGACATCGCGACCCGCCACAAGAACACCGTGATTGCGTAACATCATGGCCCAATTCTGGCCGAGGTCTTGCTGCAAGCGTTTCATCTCGTCAGTGTGGCGATCATAGTCATGGTAGGAAGTTCGCTCAAAAAACTGCAGTGAATGCTGTGATAAGGGCAAAAGACCGTCCGCCATGGAAGCAACGGCAACATTCGCGCGCGTATGCGTATGGATGGAACAATTGACATCGTCCCTGGCCGCAAGCACGGCCCCGTGGACCGTGTATCCTGAACCATTAATTTTTCCGCCGTCTTGGATTCTGCCGTCCAAATCTACCTTTACCAGGCTCGACGCGGTGATCTCATCGAACAGCCACCCAAAGGGATTCACTAAAAAATATTCAGGTTCACCCGGCACACGAACCGCCGCGTGGCTCGACGTATGATCCGACATGCCGTAAATATCGAGCAAGCGAAAACAAGCCGCCAATTCGACCCGCACCTGCCACTCGGCTTCTGAAACATCATTCTGGATGGACATAGAATTCCTCGCTCAAATTAAGCAGCAACGATAGCACGCATTCTAGATGTTTGATAAGAGAAGCAAAGGCACCATTTCCTGAATTTATTTCCAACGTTAGGTCGTGAACGGCACCAACATAATCTTCCCCACATGCCCTGCGCCTTCCATGATCCGGTGGCCTTCGGCGGCTTCGGCCAAGGGGAGTTCTTTGTGGATCACGGGCTTTACCTTGCCTGCCTCAATCAACGGCCAGACGGTTTCTTTTAGGGCCGCGGCGATTTCGCCTTTGCGGGCTTTGGGTTGGATGCGGAGTGTGGAGCCTGTCATGGTTAGGCATTTTAGCATGACCGTCATGAGGTTGATTTCGACTTTTGATCCCTGAAGAAAGGCGATATTGACGAGGCGACCTTCGCGGGCCAGGGAGGCGATGTTTTTCGCGACGTAGTCTCCGCCGACGACGTCTAGGATGACATTCACGCCTCTGCCGCCACCGAATTCTTTAGCGGCTTCGACGAAATCTTCGTCTCTAAAGTTGATGGCTTTTTCTGCACCCAAGTCCAGGCACGCTTGGCATTTTTCATCAGAGCCTTCGGTGGCAATCACCCGCGCGCCCATGGCACTGCACAATTGCACCGCCGTCGTGCCAATGCCGCCAGCGCCGCCGTGGATCAGGATGCTTTCGCCGGCTTGCAAGGCCGCGCGTTCAAAGATGTTGGTCCAGACCGTGAAGAAGGTTTCAGGGACACCGCCGGCTTCGATCAGGCTTAATCCCTTCGGCACGGGCAAGCATTGTACGTCAGGAGCCACGCAGTACTCCGCATAGCCACCACCGTTGGTCAACGCGCAGACATCATCACCGACTGAGAGACCTTGCGCCCCCTCCCCTAACGCCACCACAGTGCCGGAAATTTCAAGACCTGGCAGATCAGACTCACCTGGGCGCGGCGGATAGAGACCCTTGCGCTGATAGATGTCCGGGCCGTTGATGCCGGCGGCTGCAACCTTGATCAGGACATCGCCCTCGCCTGCTTCAGGAACAGGGCGGGTCGTCGGTACCAAGGCCTCTGGCCCCCCGGGCTCTTTGATTTCGATGCAATTCATGGTTTCAGGAAGATTGGTCATAATGTCCTCACTCATTTAAAAAAAGGGCGATCCGATTGGGACCGCCCTTAAGAAACACTTCCGGCGGAAACTTATTAGACGGCGCCGTCTGCTTTCGCGGCTTCGATTTCCTCAGTGCTCATACCAAGAACGTCCGCGAGAATTTCGTCGGTGTGCTCCCCCAACAAAGGTGAGCGCACAACTTCCGATGGGGACGCCGACAACTTGACCGGATTACCAACAGTCAGATACTTGCCACGTTCTGGATGATCGACTTCGACGATGGTGCCGGTCTCACGAAGGCTCATGTCTTCGGAAATTTCTTTCATGGATAAAATAGGGCCGACCGGAATATTTAGCGGATTACAAATTTCCATGACCTCAAATTTGCTCTTGGTCATGGTCCAGGCTTCGACCGCCTCGAACACTTCGTCAAGGCGCGGCAAGCGCGCTTTTGGCGTTGCGAAGTCTGGGTCTTCTTTCCACTCAGGCTTACCAATCGTATCACAAACATTTTTCCAAACAGCGGCTTGAGTGATGAAGTATGTGTAGGAATCAGGGTCGGTTTCCCAACCTTTGCATTTGAGAATACGGCCGGGCTGTCCGCCACCGGAATCATTACCCGCACGAGGCGTTGCTTCACCGAAGGGGATACCAGCACCGGCCTGGGAATATTCATTCAACGGACCGTGGGTCAGGCGTTGCTGGTCGCGCAATTTAACCCGGCAGAGGTTCAACACGCCATCTTGCATGGCGCATTCGACCCGTTGGCCTTTGCCAGAATGGGTGCGGTGGAACAGTGCCGTCACAATGCCAAATGCCAAGTGCAAGCCGGTGCCACTGTCACCGATTTGAGCGCCTGTAACCAAGGGTACCTCACCGAGCATACCGGTTGTTGAAGCAGCACCACCGGCGCACTGAGCGACGTTTTCATAGACCTTACAATCGGAATAGGGACCAGGGCCGAAACCTTTGACAGAGGCGTAAATCATGCGTGGGTTGATTTCCTGGATGCGTTCCCAGGAAAAGCCCATGCGGTCGAGCGCGCCAGGGGCAAAGTTCTCAACCATCACATCGCATTCTTCGATCAGCTTAATGAAAATTTCTTTGCCTTTGTCAGACTTGGTGTTCAACGTCACGCTGCGTTTGTTGTGATTCAGCATTGTGAAATACAGGCTGTCCACATCGGGAATATCTTGTAATTGACCGCGGGTCGCATCACCGACGCCAGGGCGTTCGACTTTGATCACATCCGCGCCGAACCATGCCAACAACTGCGTACACGTCGGACCTGACTGCACGTGTGTCATGTCCAGAATTTTGACACCTTCTAATGCCTTAGCTTCCATTGTTTCTTCCTAATCAAAAAATTAAATCAATATCGCCAAATTATTTTTTAGCGACGACGCTTTGTGGGTTGAGATTGCCGATGCGACCACTTTCTGTGCCAGCATTTTCATCGATTACCGCATTGACGAGAGACGGCTTGCCTGAATCCATCGCTTCGTTGACGGCGCGCTTCAATTCATCCGGCGACGTCGCGTGATAGCCGACGCCCCCGAAGGCTTCCATCATCTTGTCGTAGCGAGAATCTTTGGTGAAGACCGTCGTCGCGACGTCATCGCCACCGGACGGATTAACGTCGGTGCCGCGATAGATGCCGCCATTATTAAAGACAACGATACAGATTGGCAGGTTGTAGCGGCAGACAGTTTCGATCTCCATACCGGAGAAACCAAAGGCGCTGTCGCCTTCAACCGCCAGCACAGGGTGGCCGGTTTCCACCGCTGCTGCGATGGCTTGGCCCATGCCGATGCCCATTACGCCCCAGGTGCCGACGTCCAGGCGTTTGCGGGGCTTGTACATGTCGATGATGCTGCGGGCAAAATCCAACGTGTTGGCGCCTTCGTTGACCAAGATCGCATCGGGACGTTCTGCGATGATGGTGCGAAGTGAGCCCAGCGCGCCTTGGTAATCCATCGGCACGTTGTTGTTTTGAAGTTTCGGCGCCATCCGCTCAATGTTGGCGTTTTTCTTTGTGCTGACGGCTTCGGTCCAATCGGCAGGCGGGGCGCTCCAGTTATCACCCATGCCCGCAAACAAGGCCGAAACACAGGAGCCGATATCGCCAACCAAGGGGGCCGCGATCTCGACATTGCTGTCCATTTCCTTGGGTTCGATATCAATGTGAATAAATTTCTTAGGCGCAGTGCCCCAGGACTTACCTTTGCCATGAGATAACAGCCAGTTAAGACGCGCACCGACCATCACAACAACATCAGATTCTTTTAGCACCAACGAACGTGCTGGACCGGCGGACTGTGGGTGGGTGTCCGGCAGCAGCCCCTTCGCCATGCTCATCGGCAGGTAGGGAATACCACTTTTTTCAACGAACGCCTTAATGTCGTCATCGGCCTGAGCATAAGCCGCCCCTTTGCCGAGGATGATCAGCGGACGCTTAGCGCCTTTTAGTACACCAAGTGCGCGGGAAACTGCGTCTGGTGCGGGGATTTGAGCCGGGGCCGGATCGATCACTTTAACCAGCGACTTGGCACCCGCTTCAGCGTTCATCACCTGACCAATCAGCTTCGCGGGCAGGTCAAGATAAACACCGCCGGGACGACCGGAAACAGCGGCGCGGATCGCGCGTGCGACGCCGATGCCAATGTCTTCAGCGTTCAGCACTCTATAAGCCGCCTTACAAAGCGGCTTGGCGATGGCCAATTGATCCATCTCTTCATAATCGCCTTGTTGCAGATCGACAATTTCGCGCTCGGAAGAGCCACTGATCAGGATCATCGGATAGCAGTTGGTCGTCGCATGCGCCAAAGAGGTCAGACCGTTCAGGAAACCAGGAGCAGACACTGTCATACAGATGCCGGGTTTCTTCGTCAGGAAGCCCGCGATGGCCGCTGCAAAACCCGCGTGCTGTTCGTGCCGGAAGGAAAGAACACGCATGCCTTCTGATTGCATGTACCGACCCAAGTCCGTAACCGGAATTCCGGGGACCATATAGACTGTTTTGATATCGTTGAGCTTGAGCGCATCAATTATAAGGTGAAAGCCGTCCGTCAGGGCCTCCATCTCTTGGGCTTCCGTCTCAGAAGCGTCAGCAGAATTGGTTTCAGTTGAAGACATTACTTTTCTCCGATTAAACAACTTCAAAAAATACAGGTTAGGACAGGAAGTCGACGTTCTTTTCGACGTGTGCCGCCAAGTTCAAGGTGTGCTCTCGCACCAGCCTTTCGGCCAAATCCGCATCGTGGGCTTCAAGTGCTTCAATGATGTGAAGATGGTCGACAATCGACTTACTAAAACGGTCGCTCTGACCGATGGTATTGGCGCGGATGGAACTGATATGAATAAAGATATTTTCGGTCATCTCTGAAAATAGATCGCACTGACTGAGGGTCAGGATTTGGTGGTGAAATTCGATATTTTTATCCGAGTATTCATCGATATTGGCATTGGCTTCCTGCCCATCAAAGTCCGTAACAAAACGCCGCAAGGTTGAAATATCTGCATCGCTGGCCCGTTCGGAAACAAGCCGTGCCGCCATGCTTTCAATCGCCGCCCAGACCGTGATCATTTCCAGGATTTCGGCTTTCGTCTTGCGCACAACAAAAGCCCCCTTACGCGCCACAGTCCGCACCAAGCCTTCTTGTTCCAAGCGGCACATGGCTTCGCGGATTGGCGTCCGGCTGACGCCGAGGTCTTCCGCCAATTGGTGCTCATCCAGGCGAATCTCTTCGTTTGAGCTATAAATATCCATGGAGGTGATGGCTTGCTTCAGCGCCCGATACGTTTGGGTCGTTAAGCTGATGTCAACTTCGATTGGTTGAACCTTGAGTTTAGCGGTCGCCACGTCGATTCCTTCGCTAGTATTCATCCGCAATTAGGATACGTGTGGGCAGCACCACCCAACTGCGTCTGGTATATAGTATACGACGTGCAATGACAAACCCGAAAAGCGCATCGGAGTGCCTAAAATAAGGAAATTCTTGAACCGTCACCGGCGGGGATAAAGACCTAACTTCTACCCTGCTGGTTTGCCGACCCCAGCCATTCGTTTGATGTGCTTGAGCAACGGAAGGAATAAGAGAATGAGCGCGGTCACCGTAATCGCCCCGACAATGGGCAAACCGTTGATCATTCGGGTAAAGAAGATGTCAAACGACCCATCGGAAATCAGCAAAGATTGACGCAAGGCGGGCTCTGCCAAGGGGCCTAAAACAATCGCCAAAACGGCTGGTGCCATGGGATAATCCAACTTCCGCATCAAGAACCCGACCACGCCGAAGCCGAGCATCAGCCAGACATCGTGCAGTTTCTGGGTCGGGGCATAGCCACCAACCACACACAGCACGAAAATGATCGGTGCCAATATCGTAAAGGGCATTTTCAACACCCAGATAAACGCTGGGATGAAGACGATGTTCACCAACAGGGCAAAGAAGTTTGCGACATACAGACTGGCGATCAGACCCCAAACGAAGTCTTTCTCATTCACGAACAGCATGGGTCCGGGCTCGAGCCCCCAAATGACCATGCCACCCAGCAAGATCGCCGTCGTTGGGGAACCGGGAATACCTAACGTGAGCATCGGCAGCATCGAGCCCGTGCTGGCTGCGTTGTTTGCAGATTCAGGTGCGACAACGCCGTCAACGTTCCCCTTGCCGAATGAATCCGGGTCATTGGTTGTTGACTTGGCGATGCCGTAGGCCATCAAAGACCCCGGCGTCGCACCCGCAGCCGGAAGGACACCGACGACGAAGCCCAAGACCGACCCCATCAACGCCGTTTTCCAGGAACTCAAAAGATCTTTCAGATTTTGCACGATACGCGAAACCGTCACGTTCGCCTGAGAAACTTCGACCTTACCGCGGGACGATTCAATCACCCAAAGCATTTCACCAATGCCATAAATACCGATGGCCAGAACCAGGAAGTTGATGCCGCCCATGAACCCAGGCAGGTCAAAGAAGATCAACCTGGGCTCGCCGGTGATGATGTCCATGCCGACTGAGCCGAACACCAAGCCGATAAAGATTGAGAAAAATGTCTTCGCGATATCGTCAGAGCCAAGACCGATAAAGGTCGCGAACGCCAATAACATCAACGCTGTAATTTCCGGCGATCCAAACGCCAGTGCCAGTTCTGCCAAAGGCGGCGCAATGGTGGTAAACAAAATAACTGAAATCGTCCCGCCAACGAATGAGGCCGTCGCCGCGGCAACAAGGGCCCGATCAGCCTCCCCCTTCATCGCCATGGGTCGTCCATCGAAGGTCGTTGCGACCGCCGTCGATGCGCCAGGAATTCCCAACATGATTGAGCTGATCGCACCGCCGTACATCGCACCATAATAAATCGCGGCTAAGAAAATAATTGCGCTTGCAGGCGGCACCAGGAACGTCATCGGCAACAAGATCGCCACACCGTTTACTGATCCCAGACCCGGCATGGCACCGATAAACAACCCAACCGTGCACCCAAGAACGATAAGCCCGAGGTTCAGGGGCTGAAATGCAATGCCAAATCCGTTGAGAAGTAAATCGAGAATTTCCATGATATTTACTTTAGAAGCCCGGCCCTAGATTTGTGGGAGAATTGAAGATCAGACGCGCCCAACAAACGCCGCCCTATAAAAACGGATAAAACAGCTCTTCAACGGCCTGCACACCTTTTGGCAGGGTAATCGTCAGAGCTTTTTCAAAAAACAAGAATGTCGCGACCGGCATGGTCACTGCCACCGATCCAGTCAGCCGCCAACTGTGGTTGCCCATGAAGCGCATGTAGAAAATTAGGAATAAAGGAACAGAGAAATAGACGCCGATGATGTGGATCAGACCGACCATGACGGTCAGTGATCCAGCCGTAAGCGCAAACAGCTTTACGTCCTGGTTATCCATGTAGGAGTCTTCAGAATCTGAAAATATGTTGGTGCCGCGAATACAAGTGTAAATCACATACAAGCAACTCAGCAGCATCCCAAGTGCGAGCCAGAACGACCAAGCCCCACCGCCCGGGCCTTCGCCCTTTATCCAACCAATGGGAAGTTCCGTACTGAGCCACATCAAATAGATGGAGAAGAGCGCCATCACGATTGCCATTACAAGTTCCGCCAATCGCATGATAACGATCTCCTCCTATCTATCTGACGTTTCGATAGTCTAAAGCCGGGCTACTTGATCACGCCCATGTTCTTCAGAATACCCCGGTGCACATCGCGCTCATGCAACCAGTATTTCATCAAGGCTTTACCCTTCAACAGGTCGCCTTGTAGGCTCTTCTTCTTCCGATAGGTTTGCCATTTTTTGGAATTGAAGACTTTCGTGAAGAGCTTTGAGTAGTACGCCGCGGCGTCTTTGCTCATGCCAGGCGCACCGACAACGGTACGTTGCATGAAGTAGACGTAGTCTTTGCCCAACTCCTTAAACGTCGGCGCATCTTTGAACAAAGGCAGACGCTTCGGTGTGAAGGCAGCCAAAGCAATCGTTTTACCAGCTTCATAGAAGCCCAACTGCTCAGATGGATTATTCACGGTGGAATCCGCGTTCATACCCGCGAGTTCTTTAGCAACACGTCCACCACCTTTGAACGGGACGTATTTCATATTCAAGCCATAAGCGGAGTTTAAAAAGTCAGTCAGCAGATTGTCTTCGGAGTTCTTACCCGTACCCGCCATGATCCACTTGTTACCTTTGGCCTTCGCCGCTTTAACAAAGTCAGCAACGTTCTTGATGCCGGATTTTTTGTTAACCCACAGCAAGAAGGTATCTTCTGCCATACGCGCAACGGGTGTGAAGGTCGAGATGTCGACTTTCAGACGAGGCTGACGCAATGGGGTGGTGTAGAAGCTGTTCAGGGTGAACATGATCAGGTGATCATTACCCTGGTTTTGCTTCATGTAGACCAAGGCTTCTGCACCTGATCCACCCGGCTTATTGATCGGCGTAAATGCCTTCGAAGACATTTTATTCTTAGCAATGATGGATTGGAACAAACGAACAGCCTTATCCGCACCGCCGCCCTTGCCCGCCATCACGACGAATTCAACAGGTTTCTTAGGTTCCCACGCCGCATTCGCGTCCTTGGATACGGCGGTAAAGCCGAGGCCGAGAACAACAGCTGCGCTGATCCCAACCATTCCAGATTTAAGTAGGGTCTTCATGTGTACCTCCCTTGTGATACCGTCCCTTGTGATCAACGTTTTTTTATAAAAACGTTTTTAGAAATTTGACTCTACGACCTGCTACAGCGTACGCAAATCTTTTTTTTGTTATCACGATTAAGTTACGTGGCTGCTTATCCCAAAGCCAATTTTACAAAATACCAAATTTGGTATCCTGTATACCGATAAAAGTTAGGTGGCAATAGCAGGTCTGTACAGACAAAATTCTATAAATCGCAAAATAGTTTAGGTAATTCACCCCAAATCACCCTACATTTAAGCCATGACCAATCGCCCCAACGTCAACGTTAAGAAAACCAAGAGCATCCTGAAGGATTTGAAGCAGGAACTCACTCGCTTGGCCGAAACCAGCGAAGACGGGCGACAACCCGTTGAATTGGACCAGACCGCCGTCGGTCGCCTGTCGCGCATGGACGCGCTGCAAGGTCAAGCCATGGCCTTGGAACAAGCTCGCAGGCGAGAGTTGGAAATAAAAAGGATCGACGCCGCCTTGCAGCGCATCGAAGACGGCACCTACGGTTACTGCCTTAGTTGTGATGAAGAGATCGAGGCCAAACGGCTGGAACTTGATCCAACAACGCCGACGTGCATCAGCTGCGCAGCCACTTAAACGAACCGATTTCTTTCATTTGACGGATCGAAACCTTTTCAACAATGAATTCAAAATTCGTCAAATTTCACACACTTTAACATCACTTCATTGAATTATTCTAAACCGTTTCCATATGTTTAAGTTAGAACGAAATGTGCCATTTGGTATTTCGGTAAATTAAGGACATCTAGAATGAAAAAATTAGCGAACGATCTTCCCATTAAGGCGAAGCTATTTGTCGGCTTTGGCATTGTAATTGCCATAATGGGCGTGATGTCCGTCTTAAGTTATTCCAACTTCGTTACCGTTGGTCATGAGGTTGAGGAACTAACCAAAATCGCCGATGAGGCCGCAGAAGTTGCCCATATCGAAGCGGAATTCCTTAAACTTCGCGCCCATGCGAGAGAGTTCGCTAACCTCGGACACGATAAGGACGCCAAAGCAGTCGCAAAAATCGCCAAGACCCTTGCCCCTTTGATCAAGAAGTTAATCGATGAGGTCAAATCCAACCCACAGGTTTTTGCCAAGGCGACACACCTGAAAAAAGAATTTGATATTTACATCAAGGACTTCGAGAAGGCCAAAGCACTGGATCACGAATTCCGAGGGTTAATTCACAAAAAACTTGAACCCGAAGGCATCAAAATTGTTGAAGATCTCAACGAAATCCTGAAGCGGGCTGCCAAAGAGGGAAATCGGGATGCGATGACCTATGTCACCGCCGCCCGCGAACACGCCTTAAAGGCTCGGCTTTATGCCAACATTCTCATTGGTCGTCAGGACAATTCCTTCGGCCCAAAGGCCAATCAAGAATTCCAAGCATTAACCAGCACTCTGAAGGCACTTGGAAAAACGCTAACTACATCAGGAGAAAAAAAGCTTCACGACGAAATTAATGTATTGCTGAAAGACTACATCGCGACCTTCAACAAGATTCACGAAGATGAAAAAGAACTGCGCCATCTCATCGATGGGGAAATGAAAGAAGCGTCAAATTTATTGGCTTCTGATGCTGAATGGATGATGAAAAAGTTCACCAGAGAAGAACATCACATTCGCGATGAAACTGAACACTCAATCAAATTTGCTGAAACCGAAATTGTGATCATTGGCATTGTGGGTGTGGTAGTTGGTTTACTGCTGGCCTTTGGTACAGGAACCACCATTGCAGGTCCGATTGCCTCGATCACGCGCAACATTAAAGGTCTCGCTAGCGGTGACATCAGAATCAAGATTGAGGTTCAAGACCGCGGTGATGAAATTGGCGATATGGGCAAAGCCTTGGTAGAATTGCGTGAAACCAGTATCGAAGCTTTCACCAAAGGCCAGATGATCGACACGATGCCCATGAATGTCATGCTGTGCGACCTTGATACCTTCAATGTCACTTACGCGAACGAAGCTTCCAAGGAAACCCTACGCACCATCGAACACCTGTTGCCGGTTAAGACCGATGATCTCATTGGAACTTGCATCGATATCTTCCACAAAAACCCGGCTTATCAGCGGAACATGCTCTCAACCGATGAACACTTGCCGCACCGCGCACAAATCAACGTTGGCACAGAGACCCTGGACCTTCGCGTCTCCGCTGTCTACGACAATGCCGGTGATTACTATGGCCCGATGTTGACCTGGAACGTTGTTACGAAACAAATCGAGCTGATTAATTCCTTCGAATCCAACGTCGGCAGCGTGGCAAACTCGGTATCCGATGCAGCCTCCCATATGCAGACCACATCCAAGACCATGGGGGTTGTCTCACAAGAAGCCAGCACCCGATCAGCAACCGTCGCCGAAGCTTCCGAAGAAGCCGCAACAAACATTCAATCGGTTGCGGTTGCCACTGAAGAACTGACCAGTTCCATTCAAGAGATCAGCCGCCAGGTTTCCCACGCAAGCGGAATTTCCCAAGGTGCCGTTTCCGACTCAAACACGGCGAAGGAAACTGTTGAAGATCTGGTCAAAGCGGCCCAAGCCATCGGCGAGGTCGTCGCTCTCATCACGGATATTGCGGAGCAAACCAACCTTCTGGCCTTGAACGCAACCATTGAGGCCGCCCGTGCCGGTGATGCCGGCAAGGGCTTTGCGGTTGTGGCGTCAGAGGTTAAAAACCTTGCCAACCAAACTGCAAAAGCAACCGACGACATCAAAGTCCAAATCGACGAAGTTCAGGCGAGAACTGGTGATGCTGCTAGTGCCATCGGCTCCATCGGAACGACGATTAAAGAGATCGAGGAAGTCACGACCGCAATTGCTGCCGCAGTAGAGGAACAAAACGCCGCGACCCAGGAAATTGTCCGCACCGTCGAAGAAGTTTCCAAAGGCACACAAGAAGTCTCCGAAAATATTTCTCAATTGTCTGTTGTCGCTGGACAAGCGCAAGAAGCATCAGATGGAGTCAGTTCGACTTCTTCTGAATTGGGCCAGAACTCAGCCATGCTGAATCAAGCGGTCGAAGATTTCCTCGTAGAAATTCGCGCTATGTAAGCGCCGAAAGATCAATGGTCAGGCCAATTGTTCCTTTGTTTTCAGGAACCGAAGGTCTGGCCATTCTTCCGCCGCCTTATCCAAGTGCCACGCGTTCCGGGCTAAAAACACAATCCCTCCATCGTGATCATCTGCGGCGCTGCCTTGATTGGCGTCGATGAAATTTTTGAGATCGCGGGTGTCGTCTGCTTCGACCCAGCGGGCGGTATAAAGTGAGCAGGGTTCGAAATGAACCGGTACTTTGTATTCGGTTCTGATCCGATCGGCGAGAACTTCGAACTGCAACACCCCGACCACGCCAACGATCCAGTCGGCACCGATGTGCGGTTTGAAAACGCTCGCCGCACCCTCTTCTGCCAGTTGCTGCAACGCCTTACCTAAATGCTTAGCCCGCATGGGATCATCTGGACGCACGGTTTGCAAAAGCTCCGGCGCGAAACTGGGTACGCCAGTAAAGCGGATGTTCTCGCCTTCGCTTAACGTATCGCCAATGCGCAAGTTGCCGTGGTTGGGCACACCAATAATGTCGCCCGCATAAGCTTCGTCCGCCAATTCACGATCCTGGGCCAGGAACATCACCGGATTGTGCAGGTTCACCGTCTTGTTGGTACGCACGTGATGCATTTTTAGGCCGCGTTTAAAATGCCCGGAGCACAAACGCATGAAGGCGATTCGGTCTCTGTGTTGCGGGTCCATGTTGGCTTGAATCTTAAAGATAAGCCCGCTGACATTTTTCTCGTCCGGCGCAATCATGCGCTCAGTGGACGGCTGCGGCCTAGGCGTTGGGGCCATGTTGATCAAGCCATGCAGCAGTTCACGAACGCCGAAGTTGTTAATCGCGCTGCCAAAGAAGACCGGCGTCATATTACCGTCTTGATAGGCCTGCTGATCGAATTCTGGACATAAGCCCCTGGCCATTTCGACTTCTTCGCGCAAAGCCTCCAGCGCATAATCGGGCAAGAAACCATCCAGCTTCGGATCGTCCAAGCCATCACAGGCTTCGCCTTCGTCTGTCACAACGTCGTTGCGGGCATCCCGATCCAGCAGCAACAACCTTTCCTGAAATAAATCATAGCAGCCGAGAAAGTTCCGCCCCATGCCGATGGGCCAGCTTGCCGGTGAAACATCTAGCTGTAATATCTGTTCGATCTCGTCCAACAACTCAAAACTATCGCGGGCTTCCCGGTCCATCTTGTTAATGAAGGTGATGATCGGCATATCGCGCAGGCGGCAGACCTCGAACAGCTTACGGGTTTGTGCCTCAATCCCCTTCGCCGCGTCGATCACCATCACCGCGGAATCGACGGCGGTCAGGGTCCGGTATGTGTCTTCGCTGAAATCTTCGTGGCCCGGGGTATCCAACAAATTAAAAGTGCAGTCGCCGTATTCGTAGGTCATGACCGAACTTGAGACGGAAATTCCCCGTTCGCGTTCCACTTTAAGCCAATCGGAATGCGCCCGACGTTGTGCCCCACGGGCTTTAACCGCACCCGCTTGTTGAATGGCGCCACCAAACAACAAAAGCTTTTCCGTCAGCGTCGTCTTTCCCGCATCGGGGTGCGAAATAATCGCGAACGTACGCCGACGGGCGATGTGGTCTTTAAGATCAGGCATGGCAAATTTGATTATTTAAAAAAATTTAGGGTGCGGGGCGTGACTGTACTGATAATCCCCTCAGACGCCACTAAAATCTTTGGCGAATTTTGCCCCAAAACCTTTCATAACAATATTATGAAAGACGTACAGCTGAATTTGACCGAGAGAGATTTATTTTCAGTCCTTCTTGATCGTCACAAGAAACAAAATATTCCTGAAACAAACCCACCCGTTCTCGCGAAAATCATGCAAATTTCTCTAAAACTCGTCTCAATCCTGAAATCTGCCCGTCACACCCGTGACGTCACAGCCGATTAGAACTAATTTAACGATCAATATATTATACTTCTTAAGAATTATGAGGAATTCCACCGCATGACCGAAGACGATCCGCAAAATCCCCGCATCGCGGAGGAACGCCGAAAAAGAGAAGACCGCAGGGAACCTTCGGGTCGCCGTCAGATGAATCGCCGGTCGGGAAACCAAAGGCGAAAGCGACCTGGGGAAGGCGAACCTTCTAGTCTTGCGGGCGACCGTATCGATAAGCGAGCTGGCAAAGAACGCCGCAGCGGATTTGAACGCCGTATGGATGGGGATCGAAGGTTTGCCGAAATTCGCCGTCGCACAATTGAGAAGCGCAATAAATCTTAAGTCCAGTCTTAAGTCCGGTGCCGCCACCAATATTTATCATTGATGGAAAAAACGGGTGAATAGTGACGCACGCGGGCGGCATCAATCACCTTTTTGATCTGATTATCCAAAACCAAAACCTTGCCGCCGTAATACACCACCAAAATGGCGTGGCCGACTTTCAGGTTTAAATCCTTCACTGCAACCACTCGAAGTTCTGACTGCTTAAAGCCAAGCATTCGCAAGGAAAGAAACTTGGAAATTGCATAATCTTCGCAGTCACCGAACTTGGACATAAATTCCCCTGGCGTCGCCCAAAAATCTTTCCGGCCCCAGTTCGTCTTATCCGTCGTGTACTTGGCCTGATTCATGTATTTATTGACGAGGCGAATTTGCGTCAGTTTATCCTTACCTTTAATGCTTGTCAGAAACTTCACCCATGCCGCGTAGTGGCATTTATTCAGCTTGGTCGCCTTGCATGATCCTTTTTGCTTGGCGCGTTCTTTAACGTAGCGCCCCAAGGCTCCGGTCCATTTCTTGAAGGGTTTAAGGTTGGACGAGCGAATTTCCTTGGATCGGAAGAAGCTCGGATCGGCCTTTGCTGCCAAAGCCATGTCCGGCCCCAAAAGCATAAAACCAACAGCCGCACCCATGACAGTGCAAAGAATGAATCGTAATATCGTCTTCATCATGACAGTCCAATATAGCCTCTAATTAACAGTATACTTAGATTTACCAGGATAAAAAATAGTGTTGGATAGATTTTAACCGAATTGTGAACCATGCCTGACAGAATTTTTCTTTCTTGCGTATGGCAACAGAAGCCGCAACAATTTGGTATCAGGGGGAATTGAAGATATGGCTGAAGAGGGAAAACCGGACGAACAAGAAGTTAAGGTTCGGCGCTCAGTAAACAAGATGGTGCTCGGCATTGGCTTGGCCATGATTGCCATCATCGGTGCCGCTGTGTTCTTCGCTTTCAAGTTTGTCGAGGACGAACGATCACGCGACCTTGCGGCTTGGCAAGTGCGCCTCGGCATCGTCGCCGACAGCCGCACTGCCGCCGTTAACGAATGGGCAGAACAACAATTCGGCGTCATGCGCGAACTGGCGGAAAACGCGTCCCTACAACTCTACATGACCGAACTCGCGTTGGCCGAAGGCAAAACAGCCGACGTCACGGATGAAGCTGCGCAGGCGGGTTATTTACGGAACCTCCTTGTCGCAACGGCGGAGCGCACCGGCTTCGTGCCGCCCCCGTCCGTGGGCGAAGTTTCTGCCAATGTTGAAAAGGCAGGGGTCGCAGGTTTGGCCCTGGTGGATGCAAACAGCAGCCCCCTGGTCAGTTCCCCCGGCATGCCGCCGCTTTCTTCCAAGGTTAAGCAAGCCATTCTAAAAGCGCTGGAAGGTGAGCCTGCCTTGATCGATGTGTTCAGAGGGGCCACGAACCTGCCAACTATCGGTTTCGTGTTGCCGATCTTCGGCATCCAGGACGATGGCACAAAGGGCATTGGTGCTGTCATTGGCATGCGCCCCATCGGCAAAGACCTATTCGAACGCCTAAAGCAACCGGGTGAGACAGAAAAAACGTCTGAGACTTATCTCGTGCGGAAATCCGGCGGCACAGTGGAATACCTATCGCCGCTTAAAGATGGCACAGCACCGCTTAAGCGGTCCTTATCCGCAGACACGCCGGAACTCGCTGCAACCTACGCCATCGAAAAACCCGGTGGCTTTGCGGTTAAGCGGGATTATCTCGGCGAACCCTCTCTTGTGACATCCCGCGCCTTGGCGAACTTACCGTGGGCCTTGGTCCGAAAAATTTCCCAGGCCGAAGCCTTGTCGGGAACCGAGACCCGGCTCAAAACCATTCTGACTGTATTTGTCTTGATCATTGTTGGCGTGGCCATCGCGATCATTGCGGTCTGGCGGCATGGCAGTTCTGTTCGGGCAACCCAGGCAGCTGAGGCCTTCCGCGTCTCGTCGCTACGTTTTGAGAATATGAGCAAGTTCATGCGGCTGGTGACCAACAGCCAACCAACCGTCATTGCGGCGGTTGATGGCACAACGACGTTTACCTTCGCCAATGAACCAGCCGGCAAAGACGCCGGCATTGAGCCAGCAGACATGCTGGGCAAGACCATGGCGTCGGTGATCGGCCCGATTAAAGCTGCAAAGCTGGCGGAGATTAACAAGCGCATCCTGGCGAATTTTGAAATCGCGGAAACCGACAACCCAACCACATCCGTCGCCACAACCCGCGAATCACACATGCTCCACTTTGAATTGGAGGATGGCGAAGAGAACGTCTTGAAGACCGACCACATACCATTACGTGGCGACAGAGACTACCCGCCCGGCGTGCTGATGATTTTGGATGATGTAACGGAGCTGACTCGCGAACGCCGACGCAGCGAGGCCATGCTGCATCAGTTGATCAACACCCTGGTGAACGTTGTCGATCTCCGTGATCCGTTTTCCGCCAATCATTCCCGCCGCATCGCCCAAGTCGCGTGCAGCATTGGCGAGGAAATGGGCTTGGAAGATTTGGAAATCAAAACGTTGAATATTGCGGGCAGCCTGTTGAATCTCGGAAAAATCTTTATCCCTGAAGAATTGCTGATAAAGCCGGGTGGGCTAACACCGGAGGAATACACCCTATTCGCAAATGTAACGCAGGTTACCGTGCGACTTCTAAAAGATGTCTCCTTCGAAGGGGAGGTCGTCGAAACCATCAACCAGACGATTGAGAAAATCGATGGCAGCGGGCCGCTTAAATTAGCTGGCGAAAATATTATTCAAACCGCTCGCATCCTGGCCGTTGCCCGCGCCTTCGTTGGCATGATCAGCATCCGCTCCTACCGAGAAGCCCTGACAATTGATAAAGCCATCGGGAACTTAATGGAAGAATCCAGCGAAAAATTTGACCGCAAGCCCGTCACCGCGTTGATAAACTATTTGGAGAACCGGGACGGCCGCCAAGAATGGGCCCACTTCAGCGACCCGCCTAAGGCGTAGGGTGCGATTCAATCCAGTTTGGAAATAAATACCGCGTCCTTCGAGACGCGCCTTTGGCGCTCCTCAGGATGAAGAATTAAAATTCATCTTCATCCTGAGGAGCCGCGAAGCGGCGTCTCGAAGGACGCAGCATAGAACCCTCGACAGACCGATTACCCCATACTATTCGGATCAATCACCACGCTGACTGCGGCCTCACCGTCGGTGACGGAATAGCCGCCATCAGTGCCATCATTTTCTTGGAGATCGTCCTCACCATCGTTCGCCTTAATTCCGAAGGTGTCAGAAGCGCCATCGTCAACGCCTTCGTATTTGACGGAAATCGTCACGTCGTTGAAGTCGTTGTCTCCGCCACCGGTCAGATCTTCAAAGCCGATCATCAGGTTGCCATCGTCGTTGGTACCGGAGATCGCGTGATTGACACCGTCCGGGTTCAAGCTATCACCGGTGTAGAAGATGTCGCTGGCTTCGATGGTGATCGAGGTTGGTTCATCATCTGAAACCTCTTCCGCGATGTCTTCCATATCGTCTTTAGATACAGTCTGATCATTGAACTGGAAGGACTCGACTTCTTTTACTTCATCCGTGCCATCGCCATTTTCGCGATTGTCTGAAACGAAGAAGCTATCGCCGTCTTGGGTGATGGAGTAATCGGACAGGTCACCAGAGAATACGGCAGTATCATCACCGGAGCCGCCCTTGATTTCATCATCTCCCGCGCCGCCGATCAGGATATCGTCGTCCCTACCGCCGTCCAACTGATCGAAGCCGTCGCCGCCACTGAGTTCGTCGTCGCCCCGGTCACCCTTAAGCTTATCGTCGCCATCGGTTCCGGTAAGTTCATTGTCACCCCGGTTACCGCGTTGTTCGAGATTCTCCGCTTCGTCTCTCAAATCATCCTTCGACAGAGTCTGATCAGCGAATTCAAATTCTTCGACGTGTTCAACCCGGTCCGTACCATCGCCGTCTTCACGGGTGTCTTCGATGGTGAAGGTGCCGCCCGCGCGGGTGATGATGTAATCTTCCAAGTTGCCGGACAGGATCAGCGTGTCGTCATCCCGACCGCCATCAATAATGTCATCGCCGGAACCACCAGACAGCACATCATCGCCTTCGCCGCCGTACAGGTAGTCGTCGTCGCTACCGCCGATAATGGTATCATCGCCGTCGCCGCCGTCGATAATATCAGCGCCCAATCCGCCCGTTAGAACATCGTTGTCATCGGTGCCTTCGAGGGCGCTGGTCTCAAACGTGATGTTGCCGTTCTCATCAAAATTCAACGGCACGCCAGCTTCGACAGCTTCTGCCAAGTTGGGGTATTTATTTGCACCGTCTTGGATCACGAAGAAACCAAACTGTTCGCCAGGTTCAAGCCCTTCAAGGGTGATCTCTGTACCCTTCTCCAGGGTGTTTCCATCTTCCGATGCATCCACGAACAGCACTTGTGGTTCCATGGGATCGCCGTTTTCGTCCAGCTTGTACCAGCCGACCGTGTTATGGAATCCAGCATCTTCGCCTTCGAACACAACGGTGACACCTTCTGCAGTTTCCGGCACCGTCAGATTACTCTGGTCAATAGGCGCACCACCTTCGTCCCAAGACGGGGTGTTTTCAGCCCAGCTAAATCCAGCCTCGTCTGCCGTGTATTGCAGGAGACCATTGTCGACGTCCTCTTGAGTAAAGATGTCGTCTTCATCCAACGCTTCGCCGTCCAAGAACAGCGTTCCATGGTCGGGCTCATCGGTGACTGTATAGGTGATTTCAGACGGATCATTATCGACATCGGTCACGTTGAAGTCTTCACTCGTAACCGTCGTCGTACCACCGGCTTCAACTTCAAGGGTTCCATCACCTTCGAGAACCGGCGCATCATTGACCGGTGCTACATCAACCGCCAACGGCGCGTTGACACTGCTAACACCTTCCGTAGATGTCGCCGAAACGGACAGATCAAGCTGACCAAAGAAGTCTTCAGGCGGTGTGACCGTCAGGCCCTCAAGATCGCCTGCTGTCAGCGTCCAATTGCCGCCGCCGTTATCCGTACCTGCGGAAAGATCAGAACCTTCCGGCACACCAGAGATCGAAACAGTCGCAACCTCTTCGAACGGGTTGATCACATCGACACCGATATCAATCGCGATGGCGGTATCTTCGTCGCCGCCGAATGTCGAGAGACTAACCACCGGCTCCAGACCAATGTCTTCCACGGCCAAGGTCCCGTCCGCAAATTCCAGCATCTCGACGCCGGTCACCGTATCCACACCTTCCGGTCCGGAGACAATCATTTGGTCGCCATCAAAACTAATGCTGTAGTCGTCGTAGCTGTTGGACAGTTGCAAGGTATCGGT
>JABJKH010000055.1 GCA_018660465.1 Rhodospirillaceae bacterium | reverse complement strand
TGCTGGTCGAAGCCGGGGTCGGTGAGCCACGCCTGGATGCGCGCCTTCTTATCGCTCATGTCACCGACAGCGATACGGCAAGCGTATTTGGATTTCCCGAACGCGGACTAGATGACAGACAAGTCTTGCGGCTTGGTCAGTTGGTTAAGCGACGCGTTGGGCGAGAGCCAATGGCGCATATTTTAGGAACGCGAGAATTCTGGAGCCTGCCATTTATCGTGACCCGGGATACGTTGGTTCCGAGACCTGATTCTGAAACATTGATTGAGGCGGTGCTGGAACAAATACCCGATACAACGAAAGCTCTTTCGATCTTGGATTTGGGAACGGGAAGCGGGTGCTTATTGCTGGCGCTGCTCAGCGAGTTTCCGAATGCCAAGGGAGTCGGGGTGGATCTGAGTGATGGTGCGCTCCATATCGCTGGGCAAAATGCAGAAGCCTTAGGATTGGATCAAAGGGCCACTTTCGTGAAGGGTGATTGGACAAGTGATCTAAAGGATCGATATGACGTTGTCATTACGAATCCGCCCTATATTCCAAGCGACGAAATTCAACATCTTGCCGCTGACGTCGCCTCGCACGAACCCGTGTCAGCGCTCGATGGCGGTGTGGACGGCTTAGACTCGTACCGAATGATTATCGCTCATTTGCCAGGTGTGCTGGCTGAAGGAGCCTCTGTTTTTTTAGAAACTGGTGTTGGGCAGGCACCAAGTGTCGCCGCGATGATTCAAGAATCTAGGCTGCAAGTTGTTGATATTAAAAAAGATTTGTCGGGAACTGAACGATGTGTCGTCGGCGCGGAAAAAATTCCTGATGATGTTTAAAAAAAAGGTTGGAAACATCTCGTATCCCGACTACCTTGACGTTGCGTGTGGCCCATGTGGGCCACAGGGTCCCGCGCTTAAGGGCGTTGAAGAGACCCGTTCCCCTCACGCTCATGCACAGCCGTTAAATTATTCGGTTATGCGAATTGCACCAGCTTTGTTGGCTTGGCGCTGAAGAGGGTAAATTCTTTTAGCAATTGAATTTGATGTGATGAAACACACTAATAATGCCAAACGTTCGCGCGGTCGTGGTGGCGGAAAGAAACATTCTTCTAACCGAAACCACAACAGTTATGAAAGTGCCGGTCCGGAAGGTAAACTTCGCGGTAGCCCTCAGCAAATTTTAGACAAATATTTGGCGCTTGCGCGAGACGCACAGACGGCAGGCGACCGGATTGCATGTGAAGGTTATTATCAGCATGCCGAACATTTCTATCGGGTGATAAATACCGACGGTAACCGGCAAAAGAATAATCAAGGCCAGCACAATCAAGGCCAGCACAATCAAGGCCAGCGTAATCAAGGCCAGCGGGGCCAAGGTCCGCAGCCGCAAGCTCAGCAGCCACAAGCTCAGCAGCCGCAAGCTCAGCAGCCGCAAGCTCAGCAGCCCCAGGAGCAGCAATCCCCAGAACAAAAACCTCCGGAGCAAAAATCCCAAGAACAGGCGGATAATCAGCGAGAGTCCAAGCCTCGAGAGGCGGCGACTAAAAGAACTCGTACCAGAAAGCCCAAGGTAAAGCCGGCCGAGGTTAAGAAGATTGATATCGTTGCCGAGGCACCTCAACCCGATGCTGCACCCGTGCAGGCGCTAGAAGATGAAAAGCCCGAGGCGGCTGCTTCTTAAATTCAGAACATTTTATAAATTAATAAAAAAAACGCCCGGCGTGAATTTGCCGGGCGTTTTTATTTTATAGGGCCGCAATTATAGGGGCCGCGATCTATTTTGCGTCAGGCTCAAACCCGGGGCGATAAAGCGGACCCGTGTCTTTTCCATCTGCAGGAATGCCGTGGATATTGTGCGACATGTCCTTGACGACGAAGAAGTAAACGTCTTCTTCTTCCCGGGCGACGGTCGCATGAACCACATTTGCCGGGAAATAGAGCAGCGTGCCTGGACGGGCGACTGATTTTTCGCCGTCAATTTCAACATCCAAAATACCTTTAACGACATAGTTCCATTGTTCGTTCGGATGATGATGCGGTCGGGCACCTGTTCCTTTGGGCTTACACATCAAGCCGACCATTGTTTTTTCCCCTTCGACCACACCACCATGGGTCGCGGCATAGGTGCCACCGGCATGAATGGCGGCCATTTCGTCCAATTGGAAAACATTATTTCCATTACCTGCTTTCAGGGCGCCTTCAGTTTTTGTTTCTTTTGACTCAGCCATGATAATCCTAATTCCTTCACTCTTTGCTTTAATAAATCCGGGGGCTCACCATATGGTGAAATAAGCAACTGTTCAAATCAGAATATAAGTGATCAAATGGATTTTATTGGAGGGCCGATATGTCAGTTGATTCCGTCGAAGATAGTGACGAAAAACCGGTTGCCCAGGACGATGCTAGGCAGGCACTTCGTAATGCCGAAGAGGCGCTTCAACGTGTCCTTGAAGATGAAAATGCCTTCAAGAAGATGGTCAAGCAAAGCGTCCGAGAATTTGCCCACGACATCAAGAATCCACTAACTGCGATGGTCGCCTATAGCAAGGTTATGTCGACCGGAATGTCCGAAGCGGATCAATATCAAAAATATTCTGAAATTATTCACAAGGCGTCACTTAGAATATTGGGACTTTGTGAAGGAATGTTGGAAGGTACAGAGAGCCTGAATATAGATGCCCCTGAAACTGAGATTCCCGAAGATCAAATTCAGGATGTGGATGTATCTGAGGTTATCGAGGAAGTCGGAGCTCTTTACCAGGAATTGGCGGACAAGCGGGGAATTTCGTTAAATTTCGATGTTTCAACTGAGTTCCCGATATTGCATACGGTGCCCCGGCATCTATATCGATCTCTCACCAATATTGTTTCCAACTCGTTGAAATTTACACCCCGGGGCGGCGACGTCTCAATCAATGCCAAGCTTGATAAAAACGACGATGCGATCATTTTTGTGGTGCGCGATTCGGGACAAGGTATTCCTGCGCACCAAATCCCGCATATCCTAAAGCCCTATGAGACGACACCATCGCCCCATGGTGAAAAGGGAACAGGGCTGGGTCTTCCCATCGTTTACCAACTGATGCTCGAACTCGGTGGAAATATGGAAATAACCAGCAAAGAGCACCAGGGTACGACCGTCACCCTGAAATTTCCCAAAAATATGACCCGACCATAATGCGCGGCGGATGAGGCTATTCTGATCGTTTGAAATCGGCCAATTCTTCAAGTACGGCAAGCACGCCTGCGGTATCTTGGTCATGGCGTCCCTGGGCGCGGGCCGCGACATAGATCGGATCACACGCATTTAACAAAGGTGTCGGGCAATCGACCGCATTCGCATGCGACAGGATTACGCTCATGTCCTTTTTCCAGGTCTGCATGGTCATGGTGGCATCGTCGTAGTTGTTCGCAACCATCATCGGTCCCCGAACCTCAAACATGCGGGAATTTCCGGCGCCATCTTTGATAACGTCGTAGATCATCTGAGCATCCAGCCCTGACTTCATGCCCAGCAAAAAGGCTTCTGCCGAGGAGACGTTGTGAATGGAGACCAGCAGATTGGCGACGTACTTCATTTTGCTGCCATTGCCGAATTCCCCGACGTAGAAGGTCGATCGTCCGAATCCGTCGAAAATATCCTGACATTTATCGGCAGCACCTTTGTCGCCGCTGGCGTAAATCGACAGGTCTTTATTGCGTGCTTGGGCACCGGTACCGCTTAACGGACAATCAAGCAGGATCATGCCTGCATCACCGAGGGCTTTATGATTGCGCTCCTTATCTTCGATAGGAAAGGTGCCGGTTTCGATTGCGATCAAGTCCGTGCGTCCCGCCGCAATCAAGCCATCAGGCCCTGTGCAAACCGCATCCAGCGCCGCCATGCTGGGCAGGGAAATAATAACCCGTCCGGCTTTTTCAGCGACTTCCTTGGGCGAGCCCAGGATCGTGCCGCCGGCATCGGCGACGGCGGCGTTCTTGTCCGCGTCCAGATCGAAGCCAAAGACTTCGAACCCTTCCTTGAGCAGGTTCGCAGCCATCGCGCCACCCATAATCCCGAGGCCGACGACCCCAACTATTTTTGTCATCTTAGATTTCTCCTTCAACATTAAATTCTTGGTGTTAATTTCCTGGCGTTGCCGCCCGGTTTTTCTATAGTCGTTTCACGCCCAATAACAGGACCCATCAATATGCCGACCCTCGACGACGACACCCTGCTGATCCCCTTTGGAACGAGTAAATGGTCAGACCGCCGCCTGAAAGTCGAAGACGACGGAAGCTTTCAGTGCATGGCCCCGCATGTCCTCGTGGGGATTTCTGAACGCCAGCCCCTACGCCTGAACAGCGCCCAATACGAATTCATGGAACCGCCTAACCATCGCGAATTGGCCGACCCGGCGGATCAGTTAGAATTCGTGCTGAACCATATGAAAATTCACTGTGATCTGTGGGGCAAGTTCCAAAAACTGTTTCTTGATCGTTACGTCCAGTTTATCGCCGCCCATGTGGAAGAAAACAAGGCCCAGCTTAGCGAATTAATCAAACCGTTCGGCAGCCTCTACCAATATCGCGACTGGATGTTCTCAGCTTATCGCCCCTTACCCCAAGCGCACTTTAATGTTGGTGGTGCCGCGTATGTTCCTGATGACCTCATCGCCGCTGACTTCGCCTTTTGGGGCACAGACGGCGGTATCGCGCTCTACCTGATCAGCTCCCCCCACCGAAATTCCGCTCGCCAAAAGCGCTATGATCGGTTGGAGGCGGCCGGAATCAAGGTCGTCGAAATAGAACAGACGTGCCTGCAACCTGACCAACAAGCGGTGTTCGAAGAGCAACTCCCAGATACCTTCCGAACTTTCTGGAAAGAAGAACCCTTCCCCTCCGGCCCGTTCAAGTCGAATGTGCTGGACGCCAATATTATAAGCCCCTGAACTTAATACAGCGTCCTTCGAGACGCCGCTGACGCGGCTCCTCAGGATGAAGAATTCTACTTGTGATTCGATTGTTAAATAACCCCTTCATCCTGAGGCGACGCGGAGCGGCGGGACTCGAAGGACGAAGGATGGGGGGAAGGACCCGAGTTCGCGGGAAATAAATTCCCACGAACTCGAACGCCTTAGCTTAAATATCGACTTCCATCTCCAAGCAATACAGCCCACCGCTGAACCGATCCACACAATAAACGATTTCGTTTTCGTCGACGAAGACGTCGTTGATTTGGGCGCAGTTGACCCTGGAGTTTTCGGGGTCTTCTGGGATGAAGTGGGCAATCTCTTCTGGCTTGAAGGGGTTGTCCATGTTGTAGACGCGCACACCTGCGTTGAACAATGTCGCGAAGATCGTGTTGGTTGATCTGAACGACGGGCCTTGGCGGTTTTCGTGCAGGTTGTGGGCGCCGAAGCGTCCGCCGCGTTGGCCGAATTCTTCCAGGTCTGGCATTGGCAGGGTGCCGATGGGAACAAGATTGGTTTCTTCCCGCATATCTACGACCCAGTTGAGCTTCGGCCAATCTTCGCCGCCATTGCGCACGCATTCGTCGGATACGATCAGAATGTCCTTATCGAACAGGGGCAGGGCCGTATGCGTAAAGCCTGGGAATGGCGGATGTGGGTTCCAGTTGCTGACCAATTTCGGATGCGCCTTGTCGGAAATATCCAAGATTACCGTGCCGCCATCCAAGTAGCCGACGTAGACTCTGTCAGGCCGTTCCGGATAGACGTTTGTATTGTGGGCGCGGAAGCCTTTGTCCCAAACGGGGTGGCGCGGTGGAGAGTCTTCCGTGTCGCCTTCTTTCGTGCCGGGATACCACCAGCGGCCAACATCGGTCGGCTTGGTCGGGTCCTTCACGTCAATGCAGCGGTAAAACTGCGTGTCTTTGTTGTCGCGCGGAATGTGGTCTGCCGCACCGCCCGCGAAGTGAATGTATTCGCCGTCATCGAACCATAACTGGTGCACGCCCATGGAGCCCGGGCCTTTGCAATCGAAGTACGAAATTTTCTTCGGCTCTTCGGGGGTTGAGATATCAAATAGTTCAATCCCCGCTGGCTCCATGTCCAACCCCGGATCACCCATGCCACCAGGACCAATTGTCTGATAGGCCACGGCCATGATATCGCCGCAGGTTTCCAGGGAGTTTGACCGCATGTTTTTGTGCGGCAGTTCCGTCTGGACAATGACTTTCGGGTTCTTGACGTCGGTGACGTCAACGCCGGTGAAATTCTTTGGTGCGCCTTCGTGGGCGAGCCACATGATCCGCCGCCCACCCTTGGCGACTTGCATGGACATTCCTTCACCGATCCCACCAAACCCAGTCAGGGTATTGTGGCTGATCAGTTTCATATTCTTCGATGATGCGTCAGGCATACTGTCTCAATCCTCTAACTTATGAAATTTGCTAGAGCACTTTAACAGCACGAAGGGCAGGGATGAAAGCCCTACAAATCAGAGTTTTACGGTGTGAACCGCCACGGGGGATAGGGGGGCGGGAGAGGGAGAGAGAGGGAGGGAGGGGGGAGTATAGAAGCGACCGCTTCCAGCCGAAGCTGGAAGCGGTGCTGTTCGTCAATTAGTCGGCGTTAATTAATCAACGCCAATTAGTCAGCAACGGACAGATTTTCGGCGGAAGACTTGCCGTTCTGACCAGGCTGAAGTTCATAGTTGACCTTCTGCCCTTCGTTCAATGTGCTCAGACCGGCGCGCTCGACGGCTGAAATGTGAACGAATGCGTCTTTAGAACCATCTTCCGGCTCAATAAATCCAAAACCTTTAGTGGGGTTAAACCACTTTACTGTACCAGTAGCCATAGTAATTTCCTCTAACAAGAGTCTGTGTTCCGCACATCACACCATGTGACGTTACGGTAAATTTCGCGCTCACATTGTTAGTGGATAACTAAGCTAATCGGCATGCCGGTTTTGACGCCAGCGATCTAGGTAAGCCCAAACAAATGCAACACGTATGGGCGCTATGTAGCGTGTTTTTTGAAAAAGTCAATAACTTCTGAGACTTGTCACAAAATATTGAAATCGCACCGATTAGGATTGAGGCATGAAATTCCTTTTACGAAAGCGCACACATGACTACGATGCGGCCCCTCACTATCGCATTTTTAAGAACAGGAGAATTCCAAGTGCCCGCATACTGGCTCGCAAGAGCACACATCGTCGATCCGGTCGAATATAAGAAGTACACCGATCAATTGCCGCCGATCTTTAAAAAATACGACGCTAAGATTTTAGCACGGGGGGCCCGTTATGAGTCCCTGGAGGGGCCAGCGAATTTCGAACGTTATATCGTGATTGAATTCCCGACTTTCGACAAAGCCGTCGAATGCTTTCATTCCGAAGAATACAGCAGCGCCGCTGCTCACCGCCGAGGGGGCGCCGGGGTGAACGAACTCACCATCGTCGATTCAGGTGATATGACAGAGCAGCAACTGGCAGCTGCGATAGCTGACAAAGATTAAACTGAATTAACCGCGTCCAACGCCGCCTCTAGATCATTAAGTTCCAGGTTGCGGGTGATGAAGACGACGCGTGTGGTGTGGTCGTCATCCGGCCAGGCATTGAGCTTGGCCGGCGGGTGGAATACGTGCTGAACCCCATGGACCACGACGGGACCGTCGCTGCCTTCAACGTTAACGATGCCCTTAATCCTGAGCAGATCGTTGCCGCGCAGTGAGATAATAGATTCAAGCCAAGTCTTAAAAGCCTTCCAATGGATGGGCTTGTCGTAAACCAAACAGAATGCGCGAATTTCGCTGTTGTGGCGGTTCACGTCGACGTGGTCGTGCCCGTGATTATGATCGTGATTATGATCGTGATTATGATCGTGATCATGATCCTCGTCATACGCACCCTCCTGCAGCCATTTCTGCACATCACCGATTTTGGTCGTGGGGTCATAGACTTCGGTGTCGAACAATTGATCCGGATGAATTTCCCCCATGATGACCTTAAAGATCGGGCTCGCCGGATTGATTTCACGCAGCCGCCCGGTCAGCGACCCTGTCTCATTCGCTGAGGCGATATCGGTCTTGGTCATGACGATTCGCTCGGCAACAGCGGCTTGCTTGACCGGTTCGCCGTATTCGTCCAACTGATTGATGCCGTTGACCGCATCGACGGTACTAACGACGCCACCCAAGCGAAATTTTTCAATGCAGGCGGGATCGCTCATCACAGATTGCATGACGGGCGCTGGATCGGCCAGACCCGTGGTTTCAATCACGACCCGATTGAACCTGGGCAGTTCGCCGATCTCAACCCTGTGCAATAGATCGTTTAAGGTATCGACCAGGTCGCCGCGGATTGAGCAGCAAATACAGCCCGACTGCATCAACACGGTGTCTTCGAACGCGGAATCCACCAGCAGGTGGTCCAATCCAACTTCGCCGAATTCGTTAATGATCACGGCGGTCTCACCCATGTCATCGTGATTGACCAGATGGTTCAATAGGGTGGTTTTCCCGCTGCCCAAAAAGCCGGTGATGATGAAAACGGGGATTTGTTGATCCATGGTATCAAAACCTAAGAGTGTTGCCGAAGGCCCTAACATATAGGCCGAACACCAACTATGCAAAGAAGTGCACTGGGTGAAACCCGGGTTCGTTATTGCAGCTAATTGGGGATTGAGGTACCCTCCGTTCACAGTTTTAAAAGGATGTATTTTCATGATTAAGGTGGCGGTTATCGGTCTCGGTTGGTGGGGCCGTCATATGGTAAAATGCCTTCAAAGCGGCGACAGCGGCTTTGATTTGGTACGGGTTGTCGATGTGAATTTAGACGGTGCAAAAGACTTCGCGGCGGAAAAAAACGTGCCGTTGTCAGGGGATTATCAAGATGTCCTAGATGATGCGGACGTCGATGCGGTCATTCTAACCACGCCTCAGCAGACCCACGAAGATCAGATCGTCGCGGGGGCGGCAGCAGGCAAGCATGTGTTTTGCGAGAAGCCTTTGACCATGACCAAGGCCGGGGCTGAACGTGCGGTCGCAGCGTGTAATGATGCCGGCGTACAGCTTGGGGTCGGCCACGAACGCCGGTTTGAGCGTGCCCTCGTGGAAATTCGTGATTTGGTTAAAAAGGGTGACCTTGGTACCATCATGCATGTTGAATGCAATTCCAGCCATGACAAACTGAAAGACTTAAAAGCCGATGATTGGCGCGTGCAGCAGTCTATTGGACCCTCCGTCCCAATGACCGGCATGGGTGTTCACATGACCGATTTATACGTCGATATGTTCGGCAAGCTGGAATCGATTTATGCGGTAAAGACCAGCCGTGTAGTTGACCATGAGGGTGGCGATGTCGTCGCAATTCAGTTGAATTTTGAAAGCGGGATGACGGGATCAATTTCATGCATCACGGTCACGCCGTTCTTTTACCGCTATCAAGTATTTGGATCTGAGGGTTGGGCGCAGGCCATTGATAGTGCCCACCCAGATGACACGTCCAGCATCTCGACATTGACCACATGTTTTAAGGCAGGTGAAATCAACACCAAAGAATTCACATGGTCTGATACGGTCACGGCGAACCTAAAGGCCTTTGCCGCAGCCGTCGAAGGGCGCGCCGACTATCCCTTTAGCGACGAACAGAAGATCAACAACGTCGGTGCCATGGAGGCAATCGTGAAATCGATTAAATCCGGCAACGTCGAACAAGTGTAGTAATTATATTTTTTTGGGGAGGACATCATGATTAACGCAGCCATTTACGGCATCGGGCGGTGGGGCCAAAATCTAGTTAAATCGGTTCAAGGGAATAGCGACAAGATTAACTTTGTCACTGGTATCACGCGAACACCCGATAATCATGCCGACTTCGGCAGCGAAATGAGCCTATCCATTAGCGACGACTATGATGCAGTGCTGGACGACGAAAACATTGATGCTGTGGTGCTGGCAACCGTGCATTCTCATCACGCTGAGCAGATAAAATTGGCGGCTGGCGCCGGCAAACATGTGTTTTGCGAGAAGCCGCTGGCGCTGACAAGGAATGACGCAGAAGAAGCCGCCCAGGCGTGTGCGGCGGCAGGCGTCGTCCTTGGGGTTGGTTTCGCCCGGCGGTTCCTGCCTGCCTTCGCAGATATGAAGCAGCTGATATCAGAAGGTGTGATCGGAGACATTCTACACTTGGAGGCGATGCACTCAGGCCCGACTGGTTACCGTACGGCGCCAGACAGCTGGCGCGCACTCCGATCGGAAAACCCCGCGGGCGGCATGGCGGCCAGGGGCATTCACAACTTGGACATAATGATTGAACTTTGCGGGGAAGTTTCCAGCGTGTATGCCACAAGCGATCATCGCGCCATCGAAAATGATATGGACGATGCAACGTCAATGATGTTCCAGTTTAAAAACGGTACGACTGGGTATCTGTCGACCATCTTTGCGACGGGTAATATTTGGCGCATGTATATAATGGGCACCAAGGGCTGGCTGGAAATGCGCGGGGAACACTGCCTTGTGGTCAGCGATCTAGATAACGTTACCGAAACGCGAAACTATGATGAAGCAGATACTTTAAAAGCAGAATTGGAAGCCTTTGCGGATGCATGTAATGGCGGGGATGCCTTTCCTGTTCCAGTGGACCACGTTGTCCACGGTATTTCGGTGTTAGAGGCTGTCGATGAATCTGCTAAGTCGGGAACCAAGATCGAGGTCGAGTAGCCTTCCAAGCAAATAATTTGGGGATTTTGAGATGGCGAAAATTACCGGCGGATGCCTTTGCGGATCGATCCGATATGAAATTGAAGGAGATCCGTTTCGGATTGCCAATTGCCACTGCGATGATTGCCGTAAGGTGACGGGCTCAGCCTATGCAACCAACCTCTTTTATAAAGATACTCAGATCACGCTTCTTCAGGGTACGCCAAAGAAATTCAACCACACGGCGGATAGCGGCAATGGCATGACTAAAGAATTTTGCGGAGACTGCGGGTCACAGGTCTTTGGGACAGGCGCCCTTCGCCCCGGCGTGCGGAATGTGAAAGTCGGTACCATTGATAATGCGGATTTTGTAAAACCTCAGGTAAATCTATTCATCACGCGCGCGCTGGGCTGTACCCATATCGATGACGAACTGGCGAACTTTGACGGAATGCCTCCACCCGCCTGATTGGTTTCCCAGCTTGATTCTTTTCAACGTCTTGCAGCGCCCTAAATTTAAACCATATTTAATTCGAACAGGCCTTAACGTGTTATAAGGTTTGGCCTGATAACCCTAAGCGGACATTTTGTCGTTGGGGTCAGGAGAAAAGTCGAGGCGTTTCGCGTTGCCGGGAATCTGGGACAAGGGACGTCGTTGATCGAAAAGGACAGATTATGGATTTGGAAAAATTCACAGAACGTTCGCGCGGGTTCATCTCAAGTGCGCAGCAATATACGCAAGCGCAAAGCCACCAGCAGTTCTCTCCCCTGCACCTGCTGAAGGTGATGCTTGATGATCCGGAAGGCATAGCGGCGGCACTGATTGAAAGCTCCGGCGGGCATCATAAAACCGCCGTCCGACATCTTGAGGCTGAGCTTCATAAGCTGCCAAAAGTTCAAGGCGACAATGTTCAAACATACTTGAGTTCAGAAATGGCGAAGTTGATGGATGACGCCCTAAAGCTCGCTGAGAAATCCGGCGATAGCTTTGTGACGGTTGAACGCTTGCTGCAAGCGATCTCACTCTCATCCGGAACAGCGGCCTGTACGGTTTTGGCGCACGCTGGTGTCACACCCAAAGCCCTCAATCGCGCCATCGAAGACATGCGCAAAGGAAAGTCCGCTGACAGTGCCAGCGCCGAGGAATCATACGACGCGCTGAAAAAATACGCCCAAGACCTGACGGAGATGGCAGCCGAAGGCAAGATCGACCCGGTCATAGGCCGTGATGAAGAAATCCGCCGTACCATCCAAGTGCTATCCCGAAGGACGAAAAATAACCCGGTCATTATTGGCGAACCCGGCGTTGGCAAGACCGCCATCGTTGAAGGCCTGGCCCAGCGCATCGTCAACGGTGATGTGCCGGAAAACCTTAAAGACAAGCGACTGATGATGCTCGACCTCGGAGCCCTTGTTGCCGGTGCCAAGTTCAGAGGTGAATTCGAAGAACGCCTTAAGGCGGTGCTGGGCGAAGTCGTCTCCTCAAACGGTGACATCGTGTTGTTCATTGATGAGATGCATACATTGGTCGGTGCCGGTGCCGCGGAAGGCAGCATGGACGCATCGAACCTTTTGAAACCCGCCTTGGCGCGCGGTGATCTGCACTGTGTCGGTGCAACGACCCTTAACGAATATCGCAAGCACGTGGAAAAAGATGCCGCCTTCGCACGACGTTTTCAGCCAGTTTACGTCAACGAACCGACAGTCGAAGACAGCATTTCAATCCTGCGTGGTATCAAGGAAAAATATGAACTCCATCACGGGGTGCGCATTTCAGATGCCTCTCTGGTTTCTGCTGCAACACTCTCCAATCGCTACATTGCCGATAGGTTCTTGCCGGATAAAGCCATCGACTTGATGGATGAGGCCTCAAGTCGTCTGCGTATGGAAGTAGATTCCAAGCCCGAAGAAATCGACGAGCTTGATCGCCGCATCATCCAAATGAAGATCGAACGCGAAGCACTAAAAAAGGAAAAGGACAAGGCGTCGAAAGACCGCTTGCAGTCTCTTGAAGACGAACTTGGTGATCTGGAAAGCACGTCTGGTGAACTGACAAATAAATGGCAGTCGGAAAAGGCGGCTCTTGCCGACGCAACCAAGATAAAAGAACAACTCGACCAAGCCCGCATGGCCGCTGAAAAAGCCATGCGCGATGGTGAATACGAACAGGCGGGGGAACTGCAATACAGCCTGATCCCGCAGCTCGAAGAGAAACTCAAGGAAGCCGAAGAGAAAGAAGAACAACATTCTTTGGAAGAAGCTGTTACCCCTGAACACATCGCGACCGTGGTGTCACGCTGGACCGGCATTCCTGTCGACAAAATGCTGCAAGGCGAAAAAGAAAAGCTGCTGAATATGGAAGACGGCCTGCGCCAACGGGTCATCGGCCAGGAAGAAGCGCTGGAAACTGTTTCTAACGCTGTCCGACGAGCTCGGGCTGGATTACAAGATCAGCGCCGCCCCATCGGGTCGTTCTTATTTTTGGGCCCGACCGGCGTCGGCAAAACAGAACTTACCAAAGCATTGGCGTCGTTCCTGTTCGACGACGAACACGCCATGGTTCGGATCGACATGTCTGAGTATATGGAAAAGCACGCGGTTGCGCGACTGATCGGCGCCCCCCCGGGCTACGTCGGTTATGACGAAGGCGGTGCTCTGACCGAAGCCGTTCGCCGTCGGCCCTATCAAGTCATCTTGTTTGATGAGGTCGAGAAAGCGCACCCGGATGTCTTCAATGTGCTCCTGCAAGTCCTAGATGACGGACGCCTTACCGATGGCCAAGGCCGGACGGTCGATTTCACCAACACTCTCATCGTTCTGACCTCCAACCTCGGCGGCGACATTCTTGCGGGCCAAGACGAAGGTCACGACTCTGAAGAAGTCCGCGACGACGTCATGGAAGTCGTCCGAGGGGCCTTCCGCCCTGAATTTCTAAACCGCCTCGACGACATTGTCCTGTTCCACAGATTATTCCGTGAACACATGGACGGCATTGTTGAAATTCAACTGGGCTTCCTGCGGGAACTCTTGGACGATCACAAAATCAGTCTGGACATCGACATCGCGGCTCAAGGCTGGCTGGCTGATGCAGGCTACGACCCGGTCTATGGTGCCAGACCGCTTAAGCGTGTTATCCAAAAATCCCTCCAGAACCCGCTCGCGAGTTTGATATTGGAAGGCAAGGTGGGAGAAGGAGAGACGGTAAATATTTCTGCAAGGGATGGCGGCTTGATGATCAACGGGGAGTTGGCGGAGGCGGCTTAGGAACTCTGTGCTTAATTCGGCGTCCTTCGAGACGGCTGCGTTGCAGCCTCCTCAGGATGAAGAATTTTTTGTGGCTCTAATCGAAAATTAAATAAATATCTTCATCCTGAGGAGCGCTGAAAGCGCGTCTCGAAGGACGCCGAGTAAAGCTGAATTCTATTTTTCCAAAAACGCTTGCGCTACCGCAAAAAATTCTCCTGGCTTCTCCGCGTGCAACCAATGCCCCGCGCCCTCAATAACTTCAATTTTAGCCGCCGGGAACAGACGGTTGATTTCAGGCCCATGGGCATCGCTCATATAGTTTGAATTTCCACCCCTAATAAAGAGCGTCGGCCCCTCATACATGTGTCCTTCGGGAATATCCGGAAACTCGATCAGTTGCCCATGATCTTCCGCAATAACATCCAGATTAATTCGCCAGCGGAAGCCGCCTTCGTCCGCTCGGACGAGATTCTGTAGAAGCAAGCCTCGCACATCCGCTTCCGGGATGGAGGCCGACAACATTTCATCGGCATCTTGGCGACGGGTCAAGGCACCAACATCCATCGCCTTCATCGCATCCAATTCGCCGTGATAGTTATGATTGTAAGACACCGGCGCAATGTCCCCAATAATCAGGCGTTCGAACAAATCAGGCCGGGCGAGTGCTGCGACCATGGAGGCCTTGCCGCCCATGGAATGCCCCATCACCCGCGCCGGGCCGCCAATCCGCTGTTCTATGAAATGAATAAGATCATCTGCCATCTCGCCATAGACCATCCCCGGCACATGTGGGGATTCGCCATGGTTGCGGGCATCGGTCGCGAAGACGCGGTGGGTCTCGGCGAACTTCCCCATTAGTCCCGCCCAGTTTCGCTTCCAGCCGAACAGGCCGTGCAAAATCACCAGCGGCGGACCGTCACCTTGTTCTGTATATGCGAGATCGAGGGTCACGATTTCCCCTCCTATTATTTGGCGTCTGCTAAGTCGTCCCTGGGCTTTAAGGCCGCAAAATCTCGTTCAATCAAAGCACGAGCAAATTGAAAGCGCGCGAGTTCCGAGCCGTTTAGCTTACGTCCCGACGGCATTTTAAGTCGACGCGGATTGACCTGTCGACCGCCCCTAAGAATCTCATAATGCAAATGCGGTCCCGTCGAGCGTCCTGTACTTCCGACATAGCCGATGATCTGGCCTTGGCGGACCCGCTTGCCCTTCCGCATGCCGCGCACCAGACGCCGCATGTGCGCGTATGCTGTCTTATAAGTTCCATTGTGGCGAATGCGGATGTACTTGCCATAGGCGCCATTGCGGCCCGCGTGTTCGATGGTACCACTACCGGCGGCATAAATCGGCGTGCCTCTGGGGGCCGCGAAATCGAGCCCGCGATGCATCTTGGTATAGCCCAAAATCGGATGCTTGCGCCGTCCAAATCCAGAAGACAACCGCGCGCCATCAATAGGCGTCCGCATCAACGCCTTTTTCGCACTGCGTCCCTTTTCATCGAAATAATCAATGTCGCCATTGGCCAATTCATGGCGATACATCGCGTGACGGACTCCTTGTAACGTCAGCGCCGCATAAACGATATCGCCGTTGAAAAAAGCAGGCCCATCGGTTTCGTGCAGCCGTTCAAACATGACCTCGAATCCGTCGCCCGGATGAACGCCGCGTTGAAAATCCACATCCCAGGAATAGGCACGAATGAGCGCGATCAAGATCGGGGCCGATAAACCCGCCCTCAGGCCATCTATATAAAGGCTGTGTTTAATCGTTCCGTCAGCCCGGACAAGCTTGCGGGTCAGCGGCTTTTCTTTTTCACTGGCAGAAAACGTACCATCTATTGCACGGGCGACGATGACCTGGCGATTAAACGCAGGGCTTATCGACAGCGCCTGCAAACGGCCAGAGTTAGAATTTGCTGGGCCAGAAGCCTCAGGCTCTGGTGAGAACTCCATGCGGACTTCGTTGCCGGGTCGAATAAGACGCGGGTTATAATATTTACGCAGCGCATCAATGGCCGCAACCGCTTCACCTCTGCCAATTCCCGCACGGGTCAACATCCCTGCTAATGTATCGCCGGGGCGCGCCCGAAGCACTTGGCTTATGAGTGAGGGAGTCGGCGGTTTGCCAATAGGAGCTGTATGCAAGCTTTTTGGCAGAAGGACAGGAAGGCTGGCAGGCGCTTTTGCAAGAGGCGTCGTGCCATAGCCATGATCGGCACTTTCCAACGCCGTTTGGTCCGGCTGATCAATCAGGAACGTGACCGACACGATGGCCGTGCTGAAGAGCACGATAATGGCCATGATCCCCCTCACCAACATGTCGTAGTGTTCCTTCCCAGGTGCTCTCGTTGCATGTCTGCCCTGTCCCAGGGTCACAACTCGAGTCTTTAACGGCTCTAAAACGGCTCGGACAATGTCTTTTAGACGCTTCAGTGTCAAGACTAGGAGTCCGAATCTCTTAATGGAATCAATCATGTCGCCCCAGGGGTTAAAATATCGTTGCTTGGAAGGCAGCCTTTATTGGCTCCCTATGAGGCTTTTCTGAGACCGATTTGTGAAAAAAAAACGGCATGGCGAATAAAACACGATTTTATCCCCTTGACGGGGTGATTCATGGGGCCTATAACCCGGCCTCTCGCGGGGGCCTTTGTGTTTAGGTTTTCGCGATTTTTGCTCTTTGACATTGTTGTTTAAATGAAGGGATGCGCGGGCGGCGGTTGAGCTGTTTAGGTTTGACTTAAGATGTCTGTGCATTT
>JABJKH010000054.1 GCA_018660465.1 Rhodospirillaceae bacterium | reverse complement strand
CCAGATTTACAATCCTCGACATTGACGCCGCGACCGCTAAAGAATTGGGAACAGCCCTGAGCACTTGGGCTGATCAATCTTAAGGGGATAATTTCATGACCTATGAGATCAAACCTTTACCAGGCGGCCTAGGTGTTGAGGTCATTGGGCTTGATCTTGCAGTATCGATTGATACAGAAACCGCTGATGAAATTAACCGCGCTTTCGTTGAGAACGTCGTGCTTGTCTTTCGCGGGCAAGACATCACGGTTCACCAATTCCTGGAAGCTGCCAAAATACTTGGCGACCCGATGGAGCAATATCTTTCGCAATACAAAGTGCCGGAATGCCCCATCGTCTCCTACGTTTCAAACCAAGTAAAAACCGACACCGGAGCGCCGAAACTCTTGGGCCAAGCCTGGCATACCGACCAATCCTTTAATCCGACACCGCCGAAGGCGACAATGCTGCATGGGGTTGTGCTTCCGAAACAAGGTGGCAACACCTGCTTCGCGAATATGCGTCAGGCTTACGAAGGACTTTCCGATACTCTGAAGGCACGTATTGACACCCTCCAAGCCGTCCATGCCTACCGTGAAAGCCGTGAAGGATTGTCCGCAGAAGATCGACGTGCCGAAGAAGATTCGGAAGACGGCGTCACCCACCCGGTCGTTCGCACGCTTGAAGAAATAGGTGCCAAGGCGATCTACATAAACCCCCTTCGCATCAAACGCTTTGTCGGACTTTCAGCGGATGAGAGCACGTCTTTGCTCGAAGAACTCACTGAGCACGCGACCCGTGACCGGTACGTCTATTGCCATCCCTGGCAAAAAGGCGACATCGTGATTTGGGACAATCGCCAGTCCATGCACCGGGTCCTACACAATTACGATCTGAGCGAGAAGCGGTTGATGCACCGAATTGTCTTAGAAGGCAGTGCTCCGCATTAACTTTCGACCACGCAGGCCGAAACGAGCTCTCGGATGCTGGTCAGTTCATCAAGACGTTCCACCAAGTCGATAATTTGATCCGCCTGTTGCTCTGGCATGGCGAGGACCGCGTTCTCCTTGAATTTTTGTTTGATATCAGCAGGGCTCATAGGGTTGCTCTTGCTGCCCCAATTATCTTCGACAACGCGTTCGACAATTCGCCCGTCCGTCATTTCAATTTTGACCCAGCCTTTGAAGTGACGGCTTGAGGGTGCGTCTGGATCGATCATGTATTCCACTTTATCCACTTGGGCCAGCAGATCAGGATTTTTAATATTCTCTTCCGAGCACGCTTCCACACCCAAACGCCCAAAATACAAAGCCGCCCCCAGCGAATATTGCAGACTAAACCGACCGTGGTAGTCAGTTTGAGGCCGCGTTTTCATATCAGCAGGTTCACAGCAGATTGAGATCATATACTCAGCAATGGGGCAGATAATTTTCTTAACGTTGTCCGGTCGCACGCCCTCCTCTCGATAAAGATGAAGCAATGCATCCAGGAACGGATGAACGATATGAACACACGGGTAAGGCTTAAATGATGTGTTCAAAAGCTCCCATTCCTTGCCAATGCCGGCAGTCACGCGTTCAAAGTCAAATTCGCTGATATCCACCTGCGCGTGGCTTCGGTAAACACCGTTGCGACCTTCAAGAACGGTCGCGGGACCGGTAAGGCCATTTTTTGCGAGATGGGCTGCGACAATCCCAGAGTGAGCGGCCCAGCCAGGATGCATGGATTTTACCAATGTGCCGTCTGCAAAATGTTCCATTAGTCCACTTGCTTGGCTTCCTGTTAGCCCCATGGTGTCTTTGAGGTGCTTCTCGCTGAGCCCCATCATGCGACCGGCAACTTGTCCCGCCGCCAAGGTGCCCCAAACTGATGTCGGGTGAAATCCGAGTTTCAATAGAGGTATTGGCGATCCAAGCCCGATCCGGGCGGAAACCTCATTGCCGGCGGCAACATAGGTCAGAAATTCTTGACCACTGATGTTCATTTGTTCGCCAAGCGATAGCGCCGTCGTCGCAACAGGCCCCGTAATATGATTAACGGTTTCATTATGGGTATCGTCATAGTCCAGCGCGTGGCTCATACCGCCATTTGCAATCGTCGCCCACATTGGCGATGTGGTATCGCCGAATCCCAGGATTGTTGCGCCACTTCCACCGCCCATTTCAACCACGCCGTCGCGAAATGATTTACCAACCGGCATCGAATAGGCCGCAAGGATAAGCCCAAGGTAGTCCAGGACCCTGAGCTTGGTATCCTCAATAACCTCTTCGGGGATATCCGTGTGCTTTACATCAATGATCCAACTGGCAAACTGTTCGCTGAGCGTAGACATGGGGAAAATCCTTTAGTATCAGTCAAATAAATCGCCGCTAAATCGCGAATTCAGTATACGAAAGCCAATTTGCATACCATACTACGCTGAGTTTAGGACGAGAGTTTGGGTATTATGGAGCATCAGACACGCCTATCTCAAAGCTTAATTTGGAGGGAATAGGTCTTGTTGATGCCATATTATTTTAACATTATATGGCACAATGAAATGTAGCCTGATACGGTTAGGTAACTTGCAAGGCCCCGTTGATAAGAGGGCATGAATTTTTAAACGGGATTTATCCCACAGAAACAGGAACTTAGGGAGGAAATAAGATGCGTAAGCTTGTAACTTCAGTACTTGTCGGCGGTGGTTTGATTGTATCGGCCGCTGCGACACCAACCCCCGCATACAGCGCGGATCAATATACATTCGCCGTTGGCTCACTTGGCGGAACCTTCGGGCGCCTTGGTGCCGGACTTGTTGAAATATTTAATCAGAAGCAAGAAAAATCGAAGTTTAGCGTCGTTCCCGGCGGCGGTAAATCCAATCCTGCTCGGATTGGCAGCCTTGGTGCGGACATGGGATTTTCGTTCGGCAATTTGATTAAGAATGCCCGGGCCGGCCAGAGCCCTTACAAGAAAGCCTATGCAAATCTTCGTATGGTGGCCAATTTTTATGACTCTTGCTATCACCAATATGCCGCGAAAGAGTTGGTCGACGGTGGTGTCAAAACGGTTGATGACATCGTCGCGTCGAAAACTCCCATTAAAATTAGTGTGGGCAAAAAAGGCACCAGCACGGAATATATCGCCAGCCTCATGATGAAGCATCTTGGCACCAACTACAAAGCCTTGGAAAAGCGCGGATATAAAATTGTGTTTGCCGGCGTTAGTGCCAGTTCACGGCAGATTCGTTCTCGTGGCATCGACTTTTATTTCCATAACTCAGGCATCCCCAATGCCGGTGGAATTCAAGCTCACCTGTCTCGGGACTTAAAATTCCTTGCAATGTCCGACGGTACGAAAAAAGCATTGATGAATGCCGGTTTCGCAAAGTGTGTTATTCCTGGCGGCATTTACAAAGGTGCGCCGGGTGAAACCCATTCTGTGGGGACCAATGGCGTTGTCATCGCAACGGAGAAAACACCGACCGATTTGGTCTACAACTTTCTTAAGATCACCCATGGAAATCCGAAGTTCCTTCACAATGTCCACAAGATCTTCAAAAAATGGACAAAGAAGAAAGCCTCGGTTGATCTGGGCATTCCCAAGCATCCGGGCGCGATCAAGTACTACAAAGAAGCAGGCCTGATGTAGGAATATATCGATCTGTAATTGACTGCTAATACATCCCCCGCGTAGACACGACGTATGTCTGCGCGGGGGAAACTTTTGACGGGACGGGATACCGGCATGAGCGACGAAATCAGCCAAACACATATGATCATTCGAAAAGACAAGAGTCCGGTGGACTACTTGGTCACGATCATTTCGGTAATAATGTGTATTTGGCATCTGCACTTGGCATTTGGAGGTGGATATGAGTCCACATTCCAGCGTGCCACGACCTATCTGATCGGTATGTCCTTGGTCTTTTTGGTCTTTAGGGACCGTGACGAAACAGGCTGGCGCGCTGGTCTCTCTGCTGTCATTTTCATTGCGGCTGTAGCAGCGTTTGCCTATCCCATTCTTAATCTTGACTATTTCCTGGACCGTTTATTCCTTGTTGATCCGACGAAACCGGAGGACTTATTTTTTGGCTCTATCGCCCTGTTGCTCACATGGGAAGCATCCCGGCGGACGATCAACACCGCACTGCCTCTGATTTCTTTTACCTTTGTGGCCTATACTTATTTTGGGCCGTATTTCCCGTGGGATTTGCAGCATAAGGGGGCAACGTTCGAGAGAATAATCGATCATCAGTATATGACGACCGACGGACTTTATACGCTGCCGATTGGCGTGTTTTCTGTATTTATCTTTTTATTCGTTTTATTCGGCTCGTGTCTGGAGCGCATGGGATCTGCCGATTTTTATGTGAAACTTTCAATTGCGACTGCAGGACGGCTTCGCGGCGGCCCCGCCAAAGCTGCAATTTTCGCCAGCGGTCTCACCGGGTCCATCACCGGTAGCGTGAACGCGAACGTCGCGACGACGGGCCCGTTTACAATTCCGTTGATGAAGAAGACAGGCTTTAAGCCCGAGATCGCGGCAGGTATTGAAACAGCAGCATCCACGGGGGGGCAGATTATGCCGCCAATTATGGGGGTCTCTGCTTTTCTAATCGTTGAGTTCACAGGAATCTCATACTGGGAAGTGGTCAAGGTTTCGATCCTGCCAGCTGCGCTTTATTTCCTCTCAGTCTACACCGTTGTCCATCTTGAAGCCCGCAAGGGCGGCGTAAGAGGATTGCCGGCGGACGAAGTGCCGGCGGTTTGGCCGATCATGAAGGAGGGGTGGTACCATCTACTGCCACCGGTCCTCATCATGGCCATGATCATGACCGGACGGCCGGTTCCTCAAGCGGGCCTCGTCGGTATTTTCAGCGTTGTTTTAATCGCCACAATTAAGGGTGCATATGATTTCTACAAGTCCCCCCCTACCGGAGGAGCGACTTCAAGTGCCCTTATCGATTTAATTAAATATGGCCTTTGGAATACCTTAGAGGCGATGGAGTCAGGGGCGCGGCGCTCACTGCCCATTCTAGCTGCAGTTGGCTCCGTAGGCTTAATCATGGGCGTCTTGTACCAGACAGGCCTCGGTCAGAAATTCGCCTCCCTGGTAATTACCCTAAGTTACGGAAATCTGTTCCTTGGTATCTGCGTTGTCGGCATCGCCTCATTCGTACTTGGCATGGGTTTGCCGACCAGTGCAGCCTATATCGTGCTCTCCGTGATGGCGGTTCCTGCATTGCTGGAGCTTGGCGAGCCGTATGCGCTTTCGCTGATTGCGGCGCACCTCATCGTGTTCTGGTTCAGCCTGGACAGTTCGTTCACACCGCCAGTGTGTGTGCCCGCCTATACGGCCGCTGGTATTGCGGGTGCCCTACCCAATAAGGCAGCGTGGGCTGCGTTCCGGACGGCGAAAGGCATGTATGTCGTGCCGATGATGTTTGCCTTCACACCACTGCTGCTACTCAATCAACCCATTGCGCTTCTCGAAACAATGGTGTCTGCCATACTCGGCTTCTTGTCGATGGGTGTGGTGATTGTTGGCTTCCTGTATGTGCGCGCAAGTGCCCTGGAACGATGGATTCTGGCAGCGGCGAGCCTTGGGATGTTCTGGCCTCATTGGATCACACACATCGCTGGTGCATTGGTTTTCTTGGTCGTGTATCTCTCACAGCGCCAGCGCTATATCAAAGAACACGGATCAGCACCTACCCGCGCCTAGTCGAACCGAGTATCGACCACTTCGTCGTAGGGAACATCGCGCTTGATAAAGCTATTGGACAGAAGACCTGCGCGCAGTCTTTCCAAGCCTATTTCGCTCAGAACCGGTGTTTGGTTCCAAAGTCCCGCATTTTTGTATCTGGCAATTGCAGATGCCAAACACACTGGGTCATCGTCCGGAAAATAGGGCGTGATCGCTTTTACAATTTCATTTGGTGTTACTTCTTGCACCCAACCTAACGTATGAGCTATTGCCGCATACATGCCACCAAGCTCATCCTGGCGGTCATCCAACATACTGCGCTTGGCGTAGAAAGTCGTGTAAGAACAAGGGCCTCTGCTGGCGCCCTCGAACCAAATGTGACCGTGTCCGCCGTCTACAAGAATTTGAGCATACGGCTCCAACACCTGTACCGCGTCAAGATCACCCGATTTAAAGGCACTTATATTGTCGGTAATGGATTGGTCACTCACGCGGTTCAGCGATGCGGGGTCGATACCCTCACGTCGAAGGTCTTCTTGCAGGCAATTCCAAGGCGTTGGGGGCTCTATGAAATTAGCGAAGCGAATGTTCACAAGATCAGACAGTTCAAAATTTGGATTTGGCTCTTGGCCCAAAATTAAGAACGGGTCTTTCCCAACCACCTCACAAAAGGAAACAAGTTCGCTGTCAGGGTTTTGATCGTGGTCGAGCAGCACCCGCATTGGCCCCCCCCACGTAACAGCGTCAGCACCGTCAACCACCGCTTGCCCGCCGGACCCAGAGCCTTCCATGAGCGCAAACTCAACATCGACGCCCTTATCTTTGTAGGCACCAATCTCAAAAGCAGCGTAATAGGGCGCATAGAACAGGGCGCGGAAATTCTCGAACAGCTTGATACTCATTATTTATCCTTAAGCCCCGACATGGATTGACTCACGCTGCGGGGGTCCCGATTACGAAATTGTCCCGATTCAACGGCAGTGATAAATTCCTGAACCAACCGATTGAATAGCGCCGGTTCTTCCAAATTAATGGCATGGCCAGATTGTGGAAATACAGCCAGCCACGAAGACGGGATCGTCCGCTTCATCATGATGTTTGGATCAAGACATGGCTCATCCTCATCACCGGTCATGATGAAGGCGGGAACGGTCATCTTCGCCATTCCATCCTGGAGATCGTAAACTGAGGGGCGTTTGCCCTGCACTCCCAAGAAGGTATTGGCGCAACCAAGTGGGGAATGTTCATTGAAGCGTTTTACAAAGGCCGCGAAACCACGCGGGTCCTTATTCTCAAACTGGACGCGGGTCGGGCCGTAGGCGTAGAAGGCACTGACCTTTTCCATGCCTTCGTCGAGAAATTTCTGAGCAATGGCAGAAGTCTCCGCTTTCCATGATTCTTTGTCGTCGGAAGCGCCGTAACCGCACCCGGCAATCACCACCGAATGCGCCATTTCCGGAAATTCCAGTCCAAAATGTAGCGACGCAAACCCGCCTTGGCTGAGACCGACAATATGCGCTTTCTCAATCCCAAGATGTTTTAGCACATCACGTACATCCTCAGTCGCGCGAAGCTGACTGTATTGATCCGGTGATTCAGGAACGTCCGAGGGCGGAAAGCCGCGGGCATTAAAGGCGATGCACCTGTAATTGCGGGAGAAATAGCTCATTTGGGTTTCCCACGTCCGCAAATCATCGGCGAACTCGTGGATGAAGATGATCGGCGTGCCCGCCCCTACCTCTTCATAATAAAGCTTCACATTATCGTCGGTTACAGCATAAGGCATCGTCACCTCCCTGATTGAATTTTCCCAAGACCACTCTGATTAGATTTTCCTGAGTGTCGCGGATTTTTTATCGCAGAGCAATCACTGGCTCATCGACTGCATGGATTTGTGACCAAATCAAAATTAAAATATAATCGGAACAGGCTGTAGAAGAGCGATAACCCAACAAGGAATTTGACCATGAAGTACACTGATATTCTCGTCGACTTTACGGTAGATACTCAATTCAGCGACATTCCGGCAGAAGCCCTTCGCGTCGCCCGCGAGGCAACGTTTGATTGTATCGGTGTGACCCTGGCGGGCGCGCTTGAGCCGTGTGGCAAAATTGGTGCGGATTGGGCGCGGGCATCGGCCGGCGCAGGTGTAAGCACGGTCTGGGGACATGGCTTTAAAACCTCACCTGATCACGCTGCCTTGGTTAATGGCACCGCCGCCCACGCACTTGATTATGACGATGTGACCTGGGGCTTGGTCGGCCACCCAAGTGTGTCCCTGGTACCTGCTACCGTAGCGCTGGGCGAACTCATCGGAGCATCGGGCAAGGATGTATTGCAGGCCTATGTTATCGGCTTTGAGGTGATGGCCAAAATCGGTCGCACCGTCCAGCCCGTGCATTCCCTTGAAGGACGTTGGCATGCCACCAGCACGATTGGTACATTTGGCGCAACGGCGGCGTGCTGCCGGCTTCTTGGTCTAACAAAGGAACAAACAGGTTATGCGCTTGGTATCGCATTTTCGATGTCCAGCGGCAGCGTCAGTAACTTCGGCACCATGACCAAACCGATGCATGCGGGCCTGGCCGCGCGCAACGGCATTGAGGCTGCACAATGGGCGCAATTGGGCTTCACTTCAGTCCCGGACCCGTTTGACGGTCATACAACTTTTCAGAACACCTATTCTCGCGACTTACCGTGTGATATGAGCCCGATTGAAGAAATCGGCAAGGAGTATGAACTGGTCACACGAGCAGTCGTGATTAAGCCGCAGCCGTGTTGCGTGTCGTCGCATACTGGGATTGATGCCGCAAAACGACTCCGAGAAGAAGAAAACGTCGGCCTCGCCGATATCGAGAAAATCGACATCGGTGTCGTCAACTATACCTCGGACAAGCTTTCCTATACCCGTCCGACAACAGGGCTCGAAGGCAAATTCTCAATGCAATACACGGTGGCGAGGATGATCCAGGATGGCGTCCTTACCTTGGATAGCTTTTCCGATGAAGCGGTGAACGATGCGAAGATCCAGGAGTTCATTCCACGTATTGAAATGTATCACGATGAAGCGGCTGAAAAAGCATGGCGGATCGGCAGCCGCCCTGCCGATATGCATGTCACCCTGAAAGACGGTCGGAAGATTCAAAAGCTTGTGAAGATTTCTAAGGGAAATAAGGAAGTCCCCCTGACCCCAGATGAGCTTCGTCATAAATTCCGCGACTGTGCCTCATACTGCTTAGATGATGCTACCGTCGAAAAAACCATTGAGATGATCGAGAACATTGAAGCCCTCGAAAATATTTCGGACTTAGCAGACGCACTTTCGCATGGCCCGGCCCCAATCGTTAACGCGGCGGAATAAGGTTTATGGCGTTGCAGACTCTGCAATTGCTGCGGCTGATGCCAGATTAAGCGTATCGCGGCACGTTGCGATCATGTGTTCGACACCCGCGTCACCTAGAATGGGGGCACACTGCACCTTGGTCTTGGTATCGATGTCGGAGTCTGACATTGGGTTATCCTTGCTGCCGATGGCGTGCTCGATAAACGTGTTTAAGACACGCCCGTCCTCGAGTGTGATGGTGATATCGATCTGATCCTGTTCAATGCCGGGCTCAATGCTTGCGCGAACTCGACTGCGAAGGGCGACGACATCAGGGTCGTTGACCGTCTCATTGGTATATTCCGCTATTCCCGCCCGACCACGTTCCAGCGCCACGGCTGCCGAATGGAAAATACTGAACCTGGCCTCGAGATCCGTCGTCGGTTCTTTGTTGCCTGTTAGCTCCAAAACAAGTCGGTGGACCTTCAACTCAACGCTTTTAATTTCTTCCGATTTAAAGTCGTGGACGTTCTTCAACTGTAGGCAGCCATCCAAAACAGGGTGGATCACAACACCACAAGGGAATGGCTTGTAACTGTTCGTGGCCAATTCAAAACTGTCCCCCAAACCTTCGGTAATTTTGGCGAAATCCTGTTTTGTTGATAGGACATTGGCAAAGCCGCGGGGCGCTTCAATGATCCCTTCGGAACTGGTGAAGCCACTTTTTGCCAGCAATGCGGCACTGAGACCATTTTTTGCCGCATGACCGACATGGAAGGGTTTACACATCGTACCAAATACATCCCTGAGCCCAGACGCCTGGGTTGCGGCAATGCCAAAGGCAAAACACATTTCTTGAACGGAAAGACCTAATAATCTGCCTGCCGCTGCGGCCGACCCAAACACGCCCGCCGTCCCAGTAATGTGCCAGCCGACATCGTAATGTTCAGGATGGATCGCATTGCCAATCCGGCATTCGGTCTCAATACCCAGAATCATAGCATGCAGGAAATCAGGCCCGGTTACTAATCGATGTTCGGCCAACGCCAAAATCGCGCCCAGAACAGGACCAGAAGGATGGATCGCTGTTTTTAGGTGAGTGTCGTCGAAATCATCAACATGACTGGTCGTCCCGTTTAGGAAGGCCGCCGTCAAAATGTCGGTCTTTATATCTCGCCCCAAAATTGAAGCTTGCGGCGCACCGGCGAAGGGGCCGAGTGCGGCCCAGGCTACATCCAGTGTTTCGTGCCCTGATCCGCCGACAGCGCACCCTATCCAATTAACCATCGCAGTGATGGCTTTGGCCTTAATATCAGCCGGAATAGCCTCAAATTTAGCTTCCAAAACGTAGCTTGCCAGTGTCCGCGTCACGCCTTCTGCGGAATTAGTCTCAACCATTCTCAACGCTCCGATAGAAATTTCCCGTGTGTCAAATTGGAACGGCACTATAAGTGCGGGGTCAGGACATTGCAAAACCCGCCCCAATCCTTTCATACTTACCCTAGAGACGTTTTCAGGGGGCTTCATGCAGCGTTTTCTTGTTCTTCTCTTTGTAGCAATCGTGGTTATATCCTTTGTCTCCAGTGCAATGGCGCAAAGCTTTGGCGATCTTCGGCTTGATCGTCAGGCGGCCGAGAAAATTGCTTCGAAAGCTTCAAGAGACGGTGCTGTTCGGCTGATTGTCATGGTGGGGAGCCCCGCCGAAACCCGATCAATCGACAGGGCCGCGACCGCCCTCGATCCCAATAACGTTATTAATCTCGTCGCCCAATCGCAGAACCGAGCGATTGCTGATAGCGGCACTGGCGTCATAAACCTCAACGATTTGGTCAGGTTCAAGTACACCCCAGCCATGGCGATTACCGTAAGGGCGTCGCAATTTAGAGAAGTGATGGAGTCTGGTTCGTTCAGCGCGGTCTATGAAGATTACATCCTCCGACCGAGCCTCAGAACATCGGTGCCGCTGATTGGCGGAAAGACTTTGGAAGCCAAGGGTGCCACCGGTAAGGGACAAGTCGTCGCCATTCTGGATTCAGGTGTTGCATCCAATCACCCTTTCCTAAAAGGCAAAGTTGTTGGCGAAGCTTGCTTTGGCACCAAACAAACAGGACCGGTTGAAATCGTTCCATTCTGCCCTGACGGCAAGACCGAAGCTTTCGGCCCCGGAAGTGGAGAGCCCTGTACGGTCGAAGGGTGTGGTCATGGCACCCATGTCGCTGGAATTGTCGCCGGTAAGGGGGCGTCGTTCTCAGGCGTCGCTCCCGATGCTAAATTACTAGCCGTCCAGGTTTTCTCTAAAGCAAATAATGATCCCGCATGCGACGCGCCCTGCCTATCGAGCAGCCTTTCCGATGTTATAAGAGGCATCGAGTGGGTTTTCGAACAGCGAAATTCCTTCAAAATTGCCGCCGTCAATATGAGCCTGGGCATGGGCACATTCTCTGAATCCTGCGGCGCGGCGAGTCCGCCGGGGGCATCAGTAATTGAGCTTCTCCGCAAGGCTAATATTGCGCCTGTAATTGCCAGCGGAAATAACTCATACGCCGCTGGCATAAGTCTACCCGCGTGTCTGGAAGGGGCGATCAGCGTCGGGGCTTCGACTTATAATGACACTGTCGCCGCATTTTCAAACAGTGCAAAATTTCTAAGCCTGCTAGCACCAGGGATGAGCATTTCCGCTGCGCAAAAGGGCGGTATTTATTCATCCATTCCCGGTGCTCAGTTTATCAACATGCCGGGAACATCAATGGCGGCACCCCATGTCGCCGGGGCCTTTGCCGCAATGCGATCGGTTAGCCCAGCCGCGACCATCGATCAAATTTTGATTACGCTTCAAAAGACTGGCAAACAAATTACCGACCAGCGAAATGGTGTTACAGTCTCACGCATCCAGATAGATCGTGCCGTTGCTGCCATTTCCACGAAGTCGCCTGATCAAGTCGAAAATATAGGCGGCGTTAGGATATACGACGACCGAACACCGGATCGTGGGAAAATAAAATGGTAGCGATGGGCTAACATCTCGCAGCCGCCAAACTTGCCCCTCTTATAAAAGCGAGAGGAATTCTTTTACCACTTGTATCCCCCACCACGACGTTCTTTCTCGCGTCGGCGGATATTCTTATTGCGGAGCGAGAACTTGTTGCCTTGGAATTTTATGGTGTAGTCCAGGTCCAGTTCCTCCATCATTTTCTCCAGGTTGCGGCGCAGCTTTGCCGTTCGGATGGTGGACTCGTACCAGAATTCGACATACTTGGTCATCGACGTCGTCGGGCGATGGTCGATGTAGCCAGAGAAGATTGTCAGGTATTCTTCAATTTCGCGGATGTCACGACGGTCAAATCCTTCAAACGTTATTGAATATCCTTTTTCCAGCGCAGAGTCCCTACGACCGCCGCTGAATCCACGTCCGCCACCGCCATCAACCAGATATGTTAGCCTTTCGGTCAAGACGGAACTCATGCCAGTTGCAATCCGCCGGGCGTCACGCCCCACGGCCTCTAACAAACAGTCACGGCGGATACCCTTTCCGTCGGGAAAGCAGCGATTAGGCAGCGACCAGCGATCAGGTAGTTCTTCTTCCCAGTTGCCAATTCGACGGCCATCGTGGACGCTCAACAACCGACCAACGATGCGAAGATGTAAATCGTTGGAATATGTCTTGCGATCAACATTCGCATAGACCGTAAAAAAGACCACGACATCGATCGGCGGTTTGCGGATGCTTTTGGCAATATCGATCAATTCAGCATCAGTGCGTCGGGTGCGTCCCTGTTTATGGGTATCCAGGGTCACGGCAGTCTCGTCATAAACTTTGAAGCGTTGCTGGTCGAGTTGGGTCACAACGGCATTGAGAATGCGCGTGGAAATTCGGCTGTTGCGTGCGACACCGTCCGCATCAGCATCTTCTGCCATAATGAGAATATTTGGATCGTCCCCGGCAAGCGTCGGCAAAGGTGCCATTGCAAGGCCGAGATAGGCCAATCCGGCGCCGATAGCAATCGTGAATCGAGACATGACTTTCTCCTTAAAATAAAATCGTATGTCGTTGTGATTAAACGCGAATATTCTCAATAAAGATGTCGTTCCCGCGACTTCTAATTCTATTAGGACTGAAGGTAACTGTCGATGTCAAATCAGTTCGGAACAAATTGGAATCAATTGCGTGCGATACGACATTTAACAGTTCCGCGCCCCTCTCAACATATCATTGGCCGAACATGGCATTTTGGATTTCGTCTGGGAAGCTTTTCGAGGTTGGGCCCTATTTCCCACTGAAACATTCCGACCCGTAGCAACTCCGCCAACAACCTTTGCCCGAAAAATTCCTCGCCCATGGGTTGCGGCCAATAGTGTATCATTTCCGACCCAAACCAATTCTTCAATCGACACCGTGCCGGGACCGTCGTTCTTGGTCGACCACGATTTCCCGCCGTTCTCGCTGGTATACAGACCGACCTCCGTTCCTGCGTAAAGCCATTGCGGATTTTTGGGATGACGGGCGAGGCCTCGGATCGGGACTTCGGGAAGTTTCCCTGAGATATCTCGCCACGTACCACCGCCATCTTCGGTCAAATAAAGGTTATCTCGCGTATATCCACCGAATGCGACCAAGACCCGGCGATGGTTGTCCTTATCTATCAGGATCCGGTTCACTGTGCGCTTTGGACCAATATTCACTTCCGTCCATTTTTGTCCGCCATTCGTT
>JABJKH010000053.1 GCA_018660465.1 Rhodospirillaceae bacterium | reverse complement strand
GCCAGATCCTCCTTTAGATCAGGCCGGTGATTGTTCCAATTTATATGACGACGGACAGTGGCAATGCGGTCAGCCCACAATATCAAGGGTGGAGCACGCAGCATCGGCATTTCGGAAGTTGGTCGCATCTCACATTGTGCCGAAACCTTATTTCTTGCCCTAAAGGATGGCACCGCCCCTGTCACATCGGATGTTACCGACCTTTGCCTCGAAGCCGTTGATCGCATCAAACAAGCAATGGAATCCTTTGAAGAAGAAAACGATCTCAATTTTGATATTGAAGATTTGATAACCCGACTGGAAACAGCTTCCGACGGAGATGCACCAATAGCACCCCCTGCTAAATCTGCAGAACAAGAAGAACCCCCCACTGAAGCATCTACTGAAGCCAGTACTGAGCCAGAGCCAAAGCTAGAGCCCAAACCTGAGCCTGAGCCTGAGCCAAAAGTGAGTGCCCCTGAAGAAAAGACAGCTGTGCAGCAAGCACCAGAGAAATCAGCACCAGAGAAAAAATCTGCCGCAACTAAAGGCGGCGAGTCAATCCGGGTGGCGATTGAAAAACTCGACCAAATTGAGGCCATCGTTGAAGAACTTCAATCTGCAAAAATTGAAATTGATGATTTCGTGGATGAACTTAAGAAACTTCATGCAATGGCTCAAGATATTGATATTGCGGCATTTGCGCCGACTGGGATACCAGGTAGTGGCCTCGAATTAGGCAGCTTGCCATTTGAAGATGTCCGTGAAGGAACGGAAAAAATTTATAAGAACATGCGCGCCCGCGCCCGAAATCTTGGCGTGGTTCTTTCTTCGCTGATGTATGAAACTCGAAATTTACGTTTGGTTCCGGCTGCTGGTCTAACCCGTCCCTTGGTTCGATCTGTCAGAGATATTGCCCGCCAAATGAATAAAAAAGTGTCCTTTAACGCAAGCGGAGAGGACACAGAAATGGACCGGGTTGTTCTTGAAATGCTGAACGACCCGCTGGTTCATATTATTCGGAACGCGATTGATCATGGAGTTGAAGAACCGACCATCCGAAAAGCGGCCGGCAAGCCGGAGGTCGGTGAAATCAATGTCGAGTTTCAACTCGTCGGCAGCCGCATTCAAATTACCGTCAAAGACGATGGTGCCGGAGTCAATATCGAAAGAGTTAGACAAAAGGCGATTGAGAAAAAGATTATTTCCGAAGCTGAGGCCAATGATTTGCAGAAGGCCGAAATTCTCGATCTGATATTCCATCCGGGCTTTTCGACCAAGGATATCATCACGGACGTTTCTGGACGGGGCGTCGGCATGGACGTGGTTCGAACAAACTTAAACGCCCTTAAGGGCTCGGTGTTTGTCGATAGTGAGGATGGCGTGGGATCTACTTTTACGCTCCAAGTCCCGCTTACACTCGCTACCGAAAATGGTCTAATTATCCGATCTGGGGGGCAAATTTTCGCTATTCCAGTCGGTGCCGTTGATCGGGTCGTTGATCTTACAACCGAGGAAATGGTGGATGTTGAAGCCAGCCAAGCTCTCTTGCTGGATGGCAATCCTGTTCCCGTGCGGTACCTTTCGGGTCTGTTAGGGATTGAACAAATATCTGCACAAGCGCCGAATCAGCTACCCGCGGTGATCATAGCGTCTGGGTGGCGACGGGCTGCACTGGTTGTTGACGAAATAATTGCCCGCCGGGAAATGGTCGTTCGCCCCCTGCGCGAACCCTTGAACTCTGTCCGCAACGTATCAGGAGGAACCATATTAAGCGGCGGCGTGGTGATTGTCCTAAACCCAGGCGATCTTATGACTGCGGTTTCTCAGGTTAGTGCATCGTTGCGGGTAGATATAGATTCAGCTGATGGAGAGGCAGGAGAGTCCCGACCTTCCGTCTTAGTCGTAGATGATTCCTTGACCACCCGAACATTGGTCAAAAATATTCTGGAAGCGAGCGGCTACGACGTTTCTGTGCGTGTAAATGGTCTGGAAGGCTGGGAGGCCCTGGCAGAAAGCGACTTTGACCTTGTTGTAAGTGACGTGCAAATGCCGATCATGGATGGATTTGAGCTCACGGACAAAATTAAAACCAGCGAGTCGTATGGCGAAATTCCGGTGATAATCGTGACTTCTCTGGCAAATGATGAAGACAAGCAAAGGGGCTTAGACGTGGGTGCGGATGCCTATATCGTGAAGGGTGAATTCGAAACCCGAATTTTACTTGATGTCGTTAATCAACTTATTTAGAGACTATTTACGCAAGGGGTGCAACGGGGGCACTGCCTCGCGTTGGCATTCCCTATAAAGTAGGTGACATGATTAGAATACTAATTGTTGATGATTCCCATGTGGTGGCAGAAGCGCTTAAAACTATTTTGAGCGCAGAATCTGATATGGAAGTCATCGGACGCGCAAACAATGGTCGTGAAGCGGTATCGATGACGGCAGATTTAAAGCCGGATTTGATAACCATGGATATCGAAATGCCAGAACTAGACGGTGTCGAAGCGACACGTCAAATCATGGTCGAAACACCAACACCTATTATTGTTGTCAGTTCACACGTAAACGATAAGGAACGCAATATTAGCTTCCACGGGTTAGAGGCCGGCGCCCTTACGGTTCTTGAAAAACCGGTTGATATGTTCGCTGCGGAATTTGAGCACCAACGCAAACAGCTCGTTCGCACGGTTCGCGCCATGTCTGAGGTGAAACTGGTGCGACGGTATGGTCAAACGGCGCCCCATAAGCCAACGCCTCCCGTCCGGAAACCGAAGGCCCCCAGGATAAGTTCCGTCACCCGCCAAATTGTTGGCATTGCGTCGTCAACCGGGGGACCGCAAGCCCTCCAGAAAATTTTAACCTCCCTGCCAAAAGATTTCCCGACACCTATTTGCATTGTCCAACATATCTCGGAGGGTTTCGTACCGGGAATGATCAGTTGGCTGACCCCAATCAGTGCCCTCCCGCTTAAAATTGCAAATGATGGTGAAATCGCGGAAAAAGGAGTCGTTTATTTCGCTCCAGACGGAAAGCATCTCTTGGCTGACAGACACGGGAGCAAAATAAAAATAGTCTTAGATGATGGTCCACCGGTAAATGGCTTTCGACCGTCGGGAAACCCCCTCCTGCGATCACTTGCACAAAATTTTGGAGCCAGCGCCGTTGGCTGTATTCTAACCGGCATGGGAGACGATGGGGCTGATGGTCTCTTAGAACTATACAATTCTAACGGACACACGTTCGTTCAAGATGAAGAGTCTTCAATCATATTTGGCATGCCGGGGGCGGCCGTCAAAAAAGGAGCAACAGAGACATGTATTGCCCTGGATGATATCGCGTCTCATTTGATCAATACCGTCTATGGCACTTTAAAAAAGTAAAGGAGCTTCGTAGTGGTAGGTAAAACAGGGGATATAAGTAATGTACTTCAGAAGCTTAAGGAAAAATACCTTACTGAGCTTCCCGCTAAAATTGATGATATGGAAGAGATTGCCTTACGGATGGAAAATCGCAATGGATTCCTGGAAAACAGCCCGGAATTGTATCGCCTTGCCCATAGCCTGAAAGGCAGCGCTGGTTCTTACGGATTTCCGGACCTTACCGCAATTTGCCATCGAGTTGAGGACTATCTGGAACCTGAAAACTTCGATGTCTCATCTGCGCCAGGTGATGTTTCTGATCTAATTCTGCGGCATATCGACCTGATGCGGGAGTACGTTTTACTTGTTCAGGACGGTGAAACCCTTTTTTCCCATATCGGCGATAAATTGAATTCTCTGAAACGAGATAACCTCGCCGAGATATATAGCGGCCTCCTGGTTGACGGATCGCTTACGACATCCCAATTATGTCTTAGTACACTGAAACAATACCCCATTGAGTTTACGGTTGTTCAAGACGGTATAACTGCTTTGGAACGTCTACTCGCTGAAGATTTTGATATTTTGATAACGGCAATGGAACTCGTAAATTTAAACGGCCTCGCTCTTGTTGCAGCGTCTCACATGTCTTCTAGATCTAAGGAAACAATATCGACTGTTCTTATCACGTCACATAACATCGAAAGTCATGGTCGAGGCTCTGATCCTGACTTTGTCGTTCTTAAGGATGAGAACATGGCGTCTAATTTATGTGCCGTTATTGAAGAGATCAACTTGGTGTAATTCGGTAGAGTCCGAAAACAGGAACCGTGCTTATGAAGATATTTATTATTGATGATGACGAGTCGATGCTTGAGCTTCAATCGGTACTTCTTGCCGAAGCCGGGCATGAAATTTTATCATCAACTCAAAGTGGTGGCGCCCTGGAACAAATTAGAGCCAGCAAACCTGACTGTGTAATTACTGATATCATGATGCCCGAAATAGACGGCATTCAAATCCTAAAACAAATCCGCGATGATGAAGACCTGGCAGAAACAAAAGTTATTATTGTCTCATCAAAATCATTCGAATTTGATCGCCGACAAGCCATGAAAATGGGGGCGGCTGGCTTTATAACCAAGCCAATCAATCCAGAGACGTATATCAATCAGGTCGACAGCGCATTTTCCGATCAAATTGATATGACCTTCTGGGGCGTTCGGGGAACGCTACCTGTTCCCGGTCCAAGGGCCTATAAATACGGCGGCAACACATCTTGCGTGACGCTCGAGTTTTCCAAGGGAGAGTTTTTTATTTTCGATGCAGGATCGGGAATTAAGGAACTCTCTAATCATCTTTTGGCGACCCGCGGTGGGAAATTAAATGCGAAGATATTTATTTCTCACCCGCACTGGGATCACATAAACGCGCTGCCGTTCTTTGTGCCGCTTTATATTCCCGGCAATGAATTTGAAGTGCTTGGTGCGTCACACGCTGGAACCTCCATGCGGGAGCTCATTTCCGCGCAAATGGATGATGTTTATTTTCCCATTACGATGAAGGAATTCGGCTCCAGGGTTTATTTCCGTGATCTTACTCAAGGAGAATATGAAGTCGACGGAATTTCGGTTAAAACATTTCTGTTAAGTCACCCGGGCAATTGTTTGGGATACCGAGTTGACTACAACGGTCGATCGATCTGTTACGTGACGGACAATGAATATTTCTTGCCGGACTCGCCGCAGCACAATCCAAATTATGTTGAAAAGCTGGGTGCATTTATCGAAGGCACTGACGCCTTAATTACAGACTGCACTTACTTGGACGATGAATATCCGACTAAAGTTGGATGGGGGCATTCCTGTGTGAGCCAGGTCGTTGAGGCCGCCCATCAGGCTAACGTCAAGAACCTTTATTTGTTCCATCATGACCCTGACCAAGACGACACAAAAATAGATGAGAAGTTTGCCCAGTCTAAAGCGGCCCTAGAAAAGCTCGGGTCCAGTACAGTCGTCTTAGCACCCGCAGAAACGGATAAGGTCACCCTTTAGCATCTCTAGTCTTCCTCGTGGGCGCCTCTGCGACCGATTAGGATATTTCGGTGAACGAAAACGCCTAAAAGCAAACCAAATCCCCACAACAAGGCGATCATGTGCGACCCACCGAACGAGATCAGGGGCAACGGCACGCCAACGACGGGAATAAGCCCCATGACCATGGCGATGTTGATAAAAACATACAGAAAGAACGTGACCGTTACGCCCATGCCCATGAGCCGTCCAAACTGGCTGCGGCTGCGGTATGAAATAACAAACCCGTAACTTAACAAAATTATATATAAAGTTAGCAGCGCAAGACCGCCGACCATTCCGAATTCCTCTGCCAGCATGGTAAAGATGAAATCGGTTTGTTTTTCTGGCAAGAAGTTCAGGTGCGCTTGGCTGCCATTTAGGAACCCTTTGCCAAACACCCCACCTGAGCCCAGCGCGATCTTGGACTGGATGATATTCCAGCCCTTACCCAATGGGTCGCTTTCCGGGTTAAGGAAGGTCAGAATACGCGCCTTCTGATACGGACGCAGATAGTAGATCCAGGCGAAAGGCAGCGAGGCCAATCCACCGATGAAGATTACGACAAATTTCCAAAGCCTGACACCTGCAAGAAAGAACACAACTGTGCTGGCAAAAACCAACATTAGGGCCGTCCCCAAATCTGGCTGACGCAAGACCAACGCTGACGGTACGGCGACCATCAAAATCGGCGGTATCAAATAATGTATGCGACCGACATCGTCGATACTGCAGCCGTGAAAATATCGCGCCAGGGCAATAACCAACGCGATCTTCATAAACTCAGATGGCTGCAAGCGAATGAAACCCAGTGGGATCCATCGCTGTGCGCCCATTCCGATCTCACCTTTAAATTCAACAATCACCAGCAACAATAAAATTGCCGCAAAAAAGACATAGGCGTATCTCAGCCAAAGCCGGATATCAGTCAGGGCAACGACGATCATTACTAAAAGACCCGCCCCAAAACGAAGCATTTGCCGCGACACCCACGGATCAATGTTGCCGTTAGCAGCAGAATAAAGCATGGCGAACCCTACCGACGCCGTTATGCAGACCAACAGGACAAAAATCCAATTCATCTGCAATAGCTTCTGGCGCAAGCTCAGGTCGGGCCGATTTAGACCATCCATATCAGTAAGCCTCGAAGCCAATCATGCCGGCTCGCTCCCATATCCAGCCACCTTCGGCTTCACTCCTGGCCGGGCTGCATTGCGGACTTGTGCCTCATAAAGAATATCACGGGCGATAGGGGCAGCTGTTTTAGATCCACCGCCCCCGTGTTCTATTACCACCGCAACAACATAGCGCGGCGCGTTCAAGGGCGCGTAACCAACAAACAAAGAATGATCACGCTGTTCCCAAGGAAGTTCTTCGTTCTTGCGAACACCGGTGTCCCGTTCAGCCTTGGTAATGCGACGGACTTGTGACGTTCCCGTCTTTCCGCCCATTTCAAATCCAGACCGTTGAATTTGCGATTTACGAGCCGTGCCCATCGGGCCATTAACCACGTCAGCCATGGCATCGCTAACAGCCTTTAAATGGCGCCGCGCAATTCCCAAACTGGCAATTTCTTCCTGAACCATTGTTGACGTTTCGGTCAATGTGCTAACCGAGCGCGTCAGGTGGGGCACGACCGCATATCCGCCGTTTACCAATCGCGCTGTCATCACTGCCATTTGTAACGGCGTTGCGAGAACATACCCCTGCCCAATACCGGCGATTAATGTTTCTCCTTGCTGCCAAGAGGAACCCACTGCCTTGCGCTTCCACCGCTTCGTTGGAATGAGTCCGGTCTGTTCGCCCGGCAAATCCAGTCCGAGCCTTCCGCCAAAGCCGAGTCTTCGTGCCATTGCGGCTATCCGGTCGATGCCGACCCGCCGCGCAATTTCATAAAAATAAACATCGCAGGATTGAGAAATTCCCTTCATTAAATCGACCGTGCTGTGGCCGTGCTTTTTCCAACAGTGAAACTCTGCGTCTCCTAATTCCACCGACCCGGAGCAGAAGAACTGGGTCGCCGGTGTGATGATGCCGCGTTCCAAGGCTGCCAAGGCGACAACCATTTTAAAAGTGGATCCGGGGGGGTATTGCCCGGCGATGGCTTTATTGGTCAACGGTGCCCGAGGATTAGAGATCAGCGTCTGCCAATTTTGAACGCTTAGGCCTGTATTGAATGCATTCGGATCAAAACTGGGTGACGATACCATCGACAGCACATCGCCATTGTGGGCGTCCATAACAACAACGGCGCCGCTATGATCTTTCAATCGGCGGGTCACCATTTTTTGTAGTTCTAGATCAATCGTCAGGGAAACTTCGGCACCAGCTTGACCTTCGCGGCGTTCCAATTCTCGCATAACTCGGCCGATGGCATCGACTTCGACCTGCGATGCGCCACCCGCACCGCGAAGCGCTAAGTCGTGTATTTTCTCAATTCCAGATTTGCCAATCCGGAATCCGGGAAGTTCCAGCAATGGGTCACCGTCAATTTCCTTTTCCGAAACGGCTGCGACGTAGCCCAGAACATGCGCGACCTCGGGGCCATGAGGGTAGAACCGCGTTTGCCCAACATCAATCGCGACACCAGGAAGGTCTGGCGCATTAACTTCAATGCGGGCAACCTCCTCCCAATTTAGGTTTTCCTTTAAGGTGATTGCGACAAAGCTGCGGCGACGTCGCATTTCACGCAGAACCCGACGTTTGTCACCATCAGAAAGCGGTATCATGGCCGTAAGAGTTTCCAGGGTCGCCCGAATATCGGTTGCCTTCGCCCCTTCAAAACTTAAAACGACCTGGTGGTTTTCCTGGTTAATCGCCATGGAACGACCAAACCGATCAATGATATGGCCACGCGGCGGCGCCAGAAGTCTGTAGTTAATCCGGTTATCATCGGCCAGGGTTTTATAGCGCTCGGATTCGACCACCTGCAGATAATACATTCGACCAACCAGCGCCGACATCAACAGCAGTTTACCGCCGCCTAATACGGCGACCCTGCGGCTAAATAATTTATGTCTGTCTGTGTCGCGATGCATTTCGTTATTCTTCTCTCAAGAACGTATGCTGCCACCGCATCAGAACCCAAGCGAGGATTGGATAAAGCCCCACAGTTGTTAAAAATTGAAAAAACAACGCATGTGGCATCAGCATGGTCACATTCCATAATGAGACGAGAACCCAATTGGCCGCTGCCGCTGCACCCGCAACCAAGGCAAAGCCCAGCCAAAGAATATAAAACGACTTACCAACGAAAAAGCGCCGCTGCGATAAGACGCCGCCATAGACCAGCAGAAAGACAACCGCGTTCACGCCAATCGGCAAGCCGGTTAAAATATCTTCCAAAACGCCGATGATAAAGACCGCGTAAGCGGGCAAAAGTTCCGGTCGATAGATCGCCCAATGGTAGACCGCCATAAGCGGCAACCACGGCACGACCACCCCTAATCCTGGGATGTGTAACGGGACCACACCGACGATAAGCAAAATCACCGTCAAACCAAATGGCGTTAGCCACCGAGCCCAAAGGTCAAGCTTATGCCATATTGCTGGCTTCATTTAATTTTGGAGCCGCTCCCGGGTATCGTCGTCCGAGCAGTCGACTTCCCTCCTGTATTGCCAGGGGGCATTTTAGAAGTGGAGCGCTGAGGGGCCTTGCCCAAGTTGTAATCCACCACACGCACGTATTCCAAATGGTCAAACCTCACATGAGGCTGAACAACCACGCCGGTCTCATCTACTGAGATAACGCGACCAACTGACAGCCCAGGCGGAAATGCGCCGCCGTGCCCAGATGTCGTTACCAAATCACCCGGTGTGACGACAGTTCCGGCGGGAAGCCGAAGCAAGCGCGGCGGTTGTCTGTTCTTGCCCGCCAAGATGGCGCGCACCCGTGTCGAGGCGACCACCACCGGAATCCGCGAATTGATATCTTGCAACAGCAGCACCCGAGAGGATCTGGCCCCCACATCCACCACACGTCCAACGAGGCCATCGCCAGAAATCACAGCTTGGCCTTTGCGAACGCCTTCAATAGACCCGGTATTTAGCAAGAGGCTTTTAACGAATACCCGTTCGGCATCGCCAATGACGCGTGCGCTAATGAACTTTGCGGCCGGTTCAGGCGAAACTTTTAACAGTCCGCGCAATGCGGCGTTTTCCGCTTCCAATTTTCGGGCAACGGCCTGCCATTGTAGAAGCCGAGTGTTCTCAATTCGAAGGGTCTCATTCGCTTCGCGAACCGCAGCCAACGCGTGAATTTCATCCACAAAATTAGAAACCGTGGCCATCGGCCTGGAAGCCGCATCGAGGATGGGAGCAACCGCGTCCGCCACATGCGCGCGAACCCGCTCCATAAGTACCGCGTCAGCTTTGCCTAAAAGCATCAAGCCGAACGCTGCCAACACCAGTCCCATATAGAGGAAACGGTGCACGAAGCCCTTGGCTGGCGCCACAATTCGATAGATTGAGCGGGGGTGCTCCTGCAAAATATTCCCCTTGTGAACCAAACACCCAGAAAGAATTCAGCCGTATTCTAGCAAAATTCAATTCAATTCAAAAGAAAGTCGCACCGAATAATTAAAATATACTTTAACGGCTTACAACGATTTTCTAATACATACTCGTAAGAACATTCTTCAACCGCTTCATTTCCTCAAGCGCTCGTCCCGTACCCAGCACCACACAGGACAACGGATCATCGGCAATAGACACCGGCAAACCCGTTGCATGGCGCAGAACATAGTCGACATTCCCAAGCAATGCACCACCACCAGTCAACACGATCCCTTTATCGACAATGTCAGCGGCCAGTTCGGGTGCCGTGTGTTCCAGCGCGACCTTAACGGCCTCAATAATCGCCCCGACTGGTTCGGCCAGGCTTTCTGATATCTGGCGTTCGCTAATGACGAGTTCTTTGGGAACACCGTTCATCAGATCGCGGCCCTTAATTTCCATGGTATGGCCTTCGCCATCTTCAGGTGGACAGGCTGAACCGATTTCCTCTTTAATTCGCTCCGCACTGCTTTCACCAACAAGCAAATTATGATTGCGGCGGATATAGCCAATAATAGCTTCATCCATCTTATCGCCACCAACGCGCACGCTTCGGGAATAAACAATGCCGCCCAAGGACAGCACCGCCACTTCCGTCGTGCCACCGCCAATATCGACGACCATGGAGCCCGTTGGCTCCGTCACGGGCAAACCGGCACCAATTGCCGCCGCCATGGGCTCTTCGATTAAAAAGACCCGGCGCGCGCCAGCACTTTCCGCCGATTCTTGAATGGCCCGGCGTTCGACCGCTGTGGAACCAGATGGTACACAGACAATCACAAAGGGGGATGCAAAACTGCGGCGGTTATGAACCTTGCGGATGAAATACTTGATCATCTCCTCCGCCACTTCGAAATCAGCAATAACACCGTCACGTAGGGGGCGAATGGCGCTGATATTACCTGGGGTTCGGCCCAGCATCTGCTTGGCTTCTTCGCCGACTGCAAGGACTTGCTTCTTGCCCTTTACCTCAACGATCGCGACGACAGATGGCTCGTTCAGGACGATGCCGCGCCCCTTCACGTACACCAACGTGTTCGCGGTTCCCAAATCAATGGCCATGTCGGCCGATAAAAAGCCAAACAGTCTGGAAAACATCTGTCCCTAATTTCCCCTTCGGATATAAAATTCCCCCCGGACGCAACCGGATTCATACAGGTGCCGGAGACGATTCTCCGGCACCTGTTACCCTTTATAGAAAATCCCCCGCCCCGGGGCTAGGCAGAAAGCGCATCGGGGGCAGATTTCTTTCTTTTTTCAAGCAGCTTGTTCAAAGCGTTCACGTAAGCCTTTACCGAGGCAACGATGGTATCCGTGTCCGCACTTTGTCCATTTACCGTGCGACCGTCTTCATCCAGACGAACCGTAACTTCAGCTTGTGCATCCGTTCCTTGGGTCACAGCATGGACCTGATACAGTTGCAGACGAGCCGAATGCGGGAACAACTCCTTAATCGCGTTGAACGCTGCGTCAACAGGGCCGTCACCGGTCGATTCGCATGATTTGACATCACCGTCCACAACCAGGCTTAGCCCGGCCATAGGCGGACGGTGCACCGTGCCGCACTTAATTTCCAAGCTTTCCACGGCGACCCGGTCATCGGACCGAACAACCTGATCATCAACCAACGCGATCAGATCCTCGTCATAGATATCCTTTTTCTTATCGGCCAAGTCCTTGAAGCGTTTAAAGACATCAGAAACCGCATTATCACCAAGTTCATAGCCCAATTCCTTGAGCTTCTCCCTGAACGCATGACGGCCTGAATGCTTACCCATAACCAATTTTGACTGCGTAAGCCCAACCGATTCGGGCGTCATGATCTCATAAGTCTGAGCATTCTTCAGCATGCCATCCTGATGAATGCCCGATTCATGAGCGAAGGCGTTAGCCCCGACGATCGCCTTATTCGGCTGCACAGTGAAGCCCGTCACGGTGGAAACCAAGCGCGAGGCCTTGATAATGCCTTCGGTCTTAATGTCCGTGGTAAAAGGCATGTGGTCGTGACGCGTTTTCAACGCCATGACGACTTCTTCCGCCGCCGCATTGCCGGCCCGTTCGCCCAGTCCATTAACGGTGCATTCGACTTGCCGGGCACCGGCTTGAACCGCTGCCAGAGAATTTGCCACTGCCAATCCCAAATCATTGTGGCAATGAACCGAAATAATCGCCTTATCGATATTCGGCACCCTGTTCATGAGCATCGAAATTAATGCCGAAAATTCGTCAGGCACCGCATAACCAACGGTGTCAGGAACATTGATGGTCCCGGCCCCAGCCTCAATGGCCGCCTCGACACAGCGACAGAGGAAATCATGATCGCTGCGCGATCCATCCTCGCACGACCATTCAACATTATCGGTGAATTTCCGCGCATAAGTAACGCTATCAATCACCTTTTCCAATACCGCGTCCGGCTCCATCTGCAGCTTATACTTCATATGCAGCGGGCTGGTGGCGATAAAGGTGTGAATACGACCACTTTCGGCAGGTTTAATTGCTTCAGCGCACCGGTCGATATCCATGTGGGTGGCACGTGCCAAGCCGCAAATTGTCGAGTTTTTTATAGTCTTGGCGATTTCGTTGACGGCTTCAAAGTCACCATCGGAGGCGATTGGAAAGCCCGCTTCGATGACATCCACGCCCATTTCTTCGAGGACTTCTGCAATCCGCAGTTTTTCATCCAAGGTCATGGAAGCGCCTGGCGACTGCTCACCATCGCGCAATGTGGTATCAAATATTATAATTCGGTTGTTGTCGTTGCTCATAGTCTTAGTCCTTTTCCTTACAACTCAGTGTGATGCTTTTTTCGCTCCCCTGAGATCGGCGGACGTCCATCGGACGACACGAACCCGTACTCAGGGGCACCTAAGTCGTAGGCCTAAAGAAAGGACCGGCAGGGAGGGAGCACACACGCGAATGCGCCGACGAACCATGGGGTCCGTAGCATTCATTTTGCCTGCGATTTTTCCAACTGTATTCAAAACCGTTACCTGCCGTAATGTGAAGATCAATGTTCGCATCAATCTCTTAATATAGAGCTAAAAGGAGAGATGGCTGTATTCGACGAATATGTCAACTGGAATTTTCTGGAATTTGTCTTGTGAGACGAAGCGTTTAGGCCCAATTTTAAAGTCTCAGAAGAAGCTTTACTCATAGAAAAGATAGACTTCAGATATGATAAAATGCCCGTGCGGTTCCAATGACAACTTTGATGCCTGTTGCGAACCTATTATTGCTGGAACACCAGCCCCAACTGCCGAAGCATTAATGCGGTCTCGTTATTCTGCCTATGTCAAAGGCAATATCGATCACATTGAACAGACCCACGGGAAAGAAGTTCGCGACGACTACAATCGATCAGCGGCGGAAAGCATGGCCAACAGCGTTAAATGGCTCAGCCTGGACATAAGAGAAACAACGGGCGGCGGGACCGAGGATAAGACAGGCACTGTCGAATTTGCTGCTAAATTTCATCAAGATGGTGAAGACCGTTTGCATCACGAACGCTCTGACTTTAAACGCGAACAAGGAGAATGGGTTTATACGGGAGGCAAGATGAACCCCCGG
>JABJKH010000052.1 GCA_018660465.1 Rhodospirillaceae bacterium | reverse complement strand
CGATGACAACTTTGAAGGCTTCGCTGGCGTCACGGTTGATCTGGCAGCCGGCACGGCGATTGACGGGTTTGGTGCCACCGACACACTCACTAATATAGAGAACGTCCGCGGCACGGACTTCGGTGACACGATCACGGGTGATGGTGCCAACAACGTTCTTGAAGGCAAAGACGGGGATGACACCCTGAGCGGTGGCGCCGGTAATGACACGATTGATGGTGGGCTGGGCAGCGCCGATAGGGCGGTGTTTGCGGGCAACTTTGCGGACTACACGGTGACCGACAACGGCGGTGGCTCGGTGACGGTGACCGATAATGTCGGCACCGACGGCACCGATCAACTTCAAGATGTTGAGTTCCTGCAGTTTGCCGACTTGGTTGCTAATCCCGGGCTCTTGGCTGGGACGGCAATTATCACAGGTACATCTGGAAATGATACGTTAAATGGTACCGCTGGGAATGAAATATTTGTTGCTTCAACGGGAAGCGACATCGTCGCCAGTGGTGGTGGGACGGACACCTTGTTGGTTGAATTGGGATTAATCATAGAAACGGCGGTTGTTGATACTACGTCGGGTGATTTGACGGTCATTCTTGCTGATGGAAATGATGATTTGTCGCAAACCGTAATCGAAAACCATTTGGCCAATCCATTCACTTCTGTGGTCGCTGATCTGGACGAAGACGGCGAGCTGGATATTTTCCAGGTGGCTTCAACCTTCACAGCAGCGACCAGCGAAAACACGGTTATTGTCGGCTCGGACGATGTCGGTGGTGAGACGATATCCGGTAATAGTGGCGATGATCTTTTATATGGTAATGCAGGGAATGACGTCTTAAACGGCAATAGCGGCGATGATTTCATCTTCGGTGGTGCGGGCAGCGATATAATAGACGGCGGCGCGGGCTTTGATGGCGCTGTATACTCCGAAGGACCAGAAACAGTTGGTGTTACTGTTAACCTTTCGACCGGGACAGCGATTGATACATTTGGTGACACCGATACCCTAATTAATATTGAGTCCGTCTTCGGCACAGACCAGGTAGACAACATTACCATTGGTCTTGCTGGTGTTTCCACAAGCGCCAATGGGTATTTCGGTGACGATATTCTTATTGGCACTGACGGCACCAACGGACGGTTCAGCGGTGGTGAAGGTAATGACACCATTACCGGTGGTGACTTTACCAACCTGTTTAAGGCGCAACGCGATACGGTAGATTATTCTGAAGATATCCTCGATGGCGGCACGGCCGGTGTTAATGTCAACTTAGCCGCAGGTACGGCGATTGATGGATTTGGTAACACAGATACTCTGTCCGGGCTTGAGCGGGTAATTGGTACAATCCAAGATGACGTCATTGTCGGCAGCGATACGACCGTAAATGGATCTGCCTTCAATAATACTGAACGGTTTGCGGGCTTGGCTGGGAACGATTCCATCGACGGCGGACTTGGTAACAATGTTGTGGACTATTCCCAAGACGAGAAATTTGGCGGGTTCCAAGCCGTAACCGTAGATCTTGCAGCGGGCACAGCAATTGACGGCTTCGGTGATACCGATACTTTGACGAATATCGAACGAGTTCGTGGTACGAGCCATGACGATGTCTTTACAGCTGGAGGCGGTGGACAGCAGTTCATTGGTCTGGGCGGTAGTGATACAATTGATGGTGGTTCAGGCGGTAGTGATGAGGTGCGTTATGACGTCGACGCGTCCTTTGGTGGCACTGCGGGAGTAAATGTTAACTTGGCAACCGGCGTTGCCATTGACGGCTTTGGCACGACGGATAGTTTGAGCGGCATAGAGCGGGCGCGGGGCACGAGCGAGGATGACACCTTGATTGGTAATGCATCCAACAACCGCTTCAGAGGACTTGATGGTAATGACACCATTGACGGTGGTGCAGGTACGGGTGACGAAGTCGACTATGTTCAAGACTTTAATAAAGGTGGTACGCAGGATGTGACGGTTGACCTCAGCGCCGGAACAGCAATTGATGGATTTGGTGGCGTTGATACGCTGAGTAATATCGAAAATATTCGCGCCGGTGTCTTTGACGACACCTTGACCGGGGATGCGAATGCCAACCGCTTTATCGGCCTTGCCGGCAACGACACCATCGATGGCGGTGACGGCATTGACCAAGTCGATTATTCACAAGATTCAGTATTTGGTGGAATAGTTGGTGTGACGGTTGACCTTAGTGCGGGCACGGCGACGGATGGCTTTGGCAGCACAGATAGCCTCACCAATATCGAGAGCGTCACAGGTACGGAATTTGCTGATAACATAACCGGTGACATCGGCAGTGACACCTTAACCGGTGGTCTTGGTAGTGATATCTTCCGCTACACGGCTGCAGACCAGTCAGCGACCGGGGCTTCTGACCTCATTGCCGACTTTATCGCGGACACGGCCAGCAGTGACCATGATGTGATATCTCTGGAAGGGGTTGTCAGTGGTGCTTTCTCGTTTGTTGGTGATGAGACGACGGCGTTTAGCGGTGGCGGCAATGCATCAGCGAAATTTAACGATACGACAAAGATATTGGAGATCGATGTCGACGGTAATTTGACGACCGATATGGAAATTGAATTAACAAATGTCGCACTTGCAGACCTTGATGATACAGACTTCTCTGTATCGTGAGTTTCTAAGATAGTGATTTTTATTGTTTAAAATCAACTCTTTACGAACATGTCATCTGCGCCAATTTTCTTTAAAAGCGTATAATTCCGATCACGCAAAAATGTTCTTATGCGTTCGAAATCATTGGACCGCGATTGGATGTTTTCGACAGAAAAAATGTGGATGTCCGTGTAATCAAAATCAATCCCTTCCAAAACCTTCATCTCACCACCTTCCACATCTATAGAACAGTAATCTACGTACTTTAAGGACCGGTCTTTTGCGATCTTTCCGAACGTCGCAGTGGGAACGGTAATTTCTCTCCCCTCGAAATCTCCTCTCTTTTTTGAAATTTCTTGCATATTGTCGGGTAAATTTTCGGTCAGTGAGCTCATTTGTTCCAAACCGCGCGTGATCTCAAAGAAAGAGGCCTCCCCTTCAGTATTTGAAATTGCAACATTTATGCATTCAGCCGACCGTAATTTGGCCAAGGGGCGAAAATACGTCGGACTTGCTTCAATACAAATACCCGCCCATCCCCGGAATTTTTCAAAAAATAGAGTGTTGCTACCAGTGAAGCCGTCAAAGGCGCCAATATCGACGAAGACCCCATCGGGCTTTTGTTTCAGAAGCGTTTGATCAACGAACAAATCTTGTCCTGCTTCCGAAAAATATGCTTTATTCAAGCCAGTTAATTTTTCAATTTTCCAGATATTTTGCTGGAGCAGGCCGGGTTCAGACGTTTGAGCAGCAAGCGAGTTTAAGAAATTTTTTATGACCATTAGATTGTCGCGCGTATATTCGTGCATGTCTTCGATGAGCTTATTTTGTAGATGAACCAGCCCAGCCTTATCAATCGTTCCTATCTTTCCCCAACAGGCCTTCTCATCTTCCTGGGCTCCAGTCACGTGATAAATATAGGCTATTAAGGCGTCAAACGTGAAATCTTCAAAATCTATGGCAGCCATTTGCTGGCAAAGATGAATTGCTGATTTAAAATTTCTATTTTGAATTCGATGAAGAATTAGGGCTAAAGATTCAGTTCGCGAGAGTTGGGCGCTAAACGTTGGGCTGCTATTTTTATTTTGCGAGCTACGCGTTATACGAGAATTAGGAATTTTCTGATTTTTATGACCGCTCAAAATTCTTAGATCTTCACACACATTCTGAACAACATTGCTCCACTCATTTAGAAGTGGTTGACGGTAGAGTTTCAACATCGGATACCATGGGCTGTCGGTTCTATCTGCGAGCCATCTCCAATCAGGTCGGAAGGGTATTAGCCCGCAAACGGGCTTCCCTAATGAACCGGCAAGATGGAGGACAGCCGTGTCCACGGTTATGATAATATCTAGTTGTGAAATTATCGCAGCCGTATCCGAGAAGTCTTCCAATTTTTCTCCTAAATGAACCATTTGAGGCAATTCTTTTAGGAGGTGAGCATCATGATCGCTAACTTCTTTTTGAAGGCTTACGTAATGGATACCCTCAATCTCAAACAATGGAAGTAAAGTTTCTAGAGAGATCGAGCGGTATTGATCGTTGCCATGTGTGCGACGGCCAGACCATGCCAGTCCAACTTTTATCCCGGTGACGTCACGGAAAATCGGTTGCCACTTATTCACGAAATGTTTCGATATCGACAGTGAATGAAATGGTGCAGGAATAGTCTTAATTTGGGTTCCGAGCGCTCGTGGCAGACTCATTAGTGGACTGTGAAAATCAAAGTTAGAATTTGGTTCGCTATCGATGATTTGAATGTTCTTTGAATTATACAACAGACTTTTAAGTGGCGGCGGCACTCTCAAAATTACGTAGGCACCTTTCTGAACGACAAGCGGCACAAATCTCAAAAACTGTAGTGTGTCTCCATAACCCTGTTCGGCGTATAGGAAAATAGTTTTGCCTTGGAGATTTTCTTCGCCACGCCATGTAGGTTGAGAAAAGGTAGGTTTTTTGGAGGTTGCCAATCTGCTTTGCCAGCGCCAATCATAATATTCCCAGCCTTCTTTAAAATTTCCAATCGTGAGGAGAGCATGGCTCAGATTATTGTGTGCTTCTTTATGGCCCGGATCGAGTTCAATGGCTGTTCTATAACTCGCGATTGCTTCTTCATATTGCGCCAATTGTTTAAGCGCAAACCCATGATTATTATGTAGTTCCGCCAATTCTGGATTTAATGTTATCGCCTGAGCTAGGAGACGTTCTGCTTCCGCGTAATCATTTTGTCCCCCTCGTAAAATACCGAGGAGATTTAGGGCATCAATATTGTTGGGGTCGAGTTGCAGTGCCTCAGTATACTTTTCCGCGGCGCTCGAAATTTTCCCATCCTGTTGTAATTTGAGGCCAATATTTACAAGAGTATTTGAGGGGTCACGCATTTTTAATCTACCCAGTTAATCGGTTCCGCCCGTTAAGGTTCCGCCGGAACTTTAACTTCCTGCATGTTTGTTACATTGACTTCAATGTTAGTGGGAATGCAAAACATGTTTCGGGAAACTATATCTCCAAATATGTTGTTTGGATTTTTTCTATGATTGTTAGGATTAAATAACGGTGGCAGGTGCCAATACATTCGGTACCCCATCGATGTTAGGAAACGGATGATATCGTCAGAGTTCTCTTTTCGATCATTTTCTAGATAAATGGGGGGCATATATTTAGAGATAGTCTCTCGGGCACCCATAAGAGCCATTAATTCCATGCCTTCTATATCAAGTTTGATAAACTCACACGAGAGAAGATTTAGGCTATCAATGGTAATTTGTTTAATTGTTTCTCCTTCTTTATGTTGCCTTAAATCTAATCCGCCAAAATTAAGTTCAGATCTGGGATTCAAAACGGGAACAGTAATGCTCCCCTCACTATCACCAACGGCGTTGTTAAAGCATTGAACATTAAAAAGGCTATTAAGGGCCACATTGGCGCAGAGAAGTTGATGTGTTAGGCGCTGGGGTTCTATGGCAATGACCCGCCCTGAGTTTTCCATGGCTTGGGCCATGAAGACAGTATGACAGCCAATATTCGCACCAATATCGAGTACGACGAAGCCAGGCTTTATAAGTTGTCGGAATAGAGCTATTTCTCCTTCCGAAAATTCACCATAGAGATTCAGAGAGCGCCCTATATACTTATCGTTAGGGTTGTACAGCATGCGCCCATACTTGGCATCTACTTGTTTGTATATCTCCGGTACGCTCATACCCGGACTTCCTCCAATCAAAATTTCAACTTGAACGGTGCTCTGCGCACCGTCTCAGTAGAGTGGCTTTGTGAACACAGAATCCAATGGGCAGAATAAATGCATTCCAACCCGCGCAGGTACTTTTATAAACACCTTATTCGTTGAAATTAAGTATCGTACCCTTAACAGGCTGGTTTTCAGTTGATTTTCGCTTCTCAAAATTAACTAGTCCAACGAGCTTAGCCCAAAATTAGTGGGAATGGGATTAGTTATGTTGATGATTACTTATTACCGATATCCTCTCTGGGAGGGGGAATTGATTGCTTTAAGAGGTCGGCAGCAAAATCTGGAATAGTTTTAAAGGCAATATGAATATCCTGATTGGCAGAAACAACATTCAATCCAACTTCTAACCAGGATAGAAATAGACTTTTAGTATTGAATATAGAGATATGCCCGTTTCGCGGACCAATATACCACCAGTCCAATTTGACCGTTTCGATCTCTTTGGGTTGTAACAACGTCGAGTGGAACACGATTCCATCATCTGACCGAAAACCGGCAATTTCATGAAATGCACTTTTGGGATTTACAAGGTGTTCAAATACCTCAATGCACAATATCAGATCAAATTTTCCTGTCGGCACCGACGAAAATTCATCGACCATCGGATCGAAATTAGTGACATTTTTAAAACCATATTCACGAAGAATTTTCGCGACATTCCCATTGCCGCAGCCATAATCAAGAATCGACAGTGTCTCGCGAAATTGCTTAAATTTTTGTATGACTGTTTCAGCGGTAGATCTTGGCCTACCTTGTTCCCAACCAGGATCAACAATTGTGTAATCTTCATTATAAATCCACTCCTTGAATTCATCGTCACTGAAGTCATCGAAATCGGTGGTGAAGATAAAGCCGCATTCAACGCATTTGTAATAGTAAACAGGAATTCCCGAAAGAGGCAGGAAGACACCTTGCGGTTCGCTGCTATTCTTTGAAAAGTCAACAACACCATAAAGGTTTGCAACTCCAGAGCAGCACTTGCAGATTTGTTCAAATTTCCATTTTATAGGTTTGGCTAGCATTCTCTACGGATAGTATCGAAGACCCGTATAGTATGAAAGAAAAACTGATAAATACACGCTGTGTTAGTTAAGGGGGCTGGATTAAAGACCGATGAAAATAATTTTGTCGTCTTGGCGGCCGATGCCGTATAACTAGTAAGTGATTGATCACACAATTTGCTTTTTTCCAGACACACCTTTCGACTGGACTTCCGTGCCAAAGGGAGCGTCACTGTGGGCATGGCAAACAAAAGCTATATGGTTTATCCTGTCGATAGCGTCCCCGGCCAAGCAGCATTGGCGAAACGGAATCTCAAGGCTTTGGATTTGGCCAAGGCGATTCTAAAATTTCAATATCAAGAATGTTTGTATATCGCCACCCTAATCGGTGTTAATGAGGATGGGTTCTTTGGCTCACTCGATGAAGATTGGAGCCCTGATCAACCTGGCGCGTTTGATGAAGCCTTAATTACGATCCCCTGGGTACAACTTATGGAGTTGTTAGGACGGGCACCAAATGGCGCCACCTTGGGGTTCTTGAATGGTAAAACCCAGCTAAACCCTCACTGATAAATCCCTGTTATTCCCTGGTCCAATTCGCTCTATTGCAAGACGATGGAGGTGTAAATGCCCGATTTATGGGCCATTTCTCCCGTCCAATATAGAAATAAGTTGGCCTAATTTGAAATTTTCCCTGTATTTTCCCTGCTTAACAGGGAATTCCACCGAGACGGGTTCGCACGAGACTGCGTCCACCACCATTTCCTCTAAACCTTTGAAAATTCACCGATAAATGCACATCAATAACGTTTTCTAGAGAATCTCAAATGATGTGGTTGCGCTCAGCGCTACTGTTCGCTAGCTGGTGTTGGTAGTTAATCTGCAAGTTTAACACGAATTTTATTTTTGTTTACCTTGCTGCCATGCAATTCCTTGATGGCGATGGCAGCTTCGTTCTCTACCGCCATTTCCACAAAGCCAAAGCCTTTTGAACCTCCGGTTTTATCATCAATTACTAAGTTGCAGGATTTGATATTGCCATGGGTTTTAAACAGTTTTGCCAGGGAATCTTCGCTAAAATCGCGGGGCAGGTTAAGAACAATTAATTTCATTTGGGCTCCGGTGAACAAAAAACATGCCTTTTGATATCATATAGGTCTCTTCTGCGCCAGAAATCGAGCGTCCGGGAACCCTATAGGTACGAACAATACCCAGTGCCCATCTTTGTTTTGATCGGCCCACCATCACTCTCTCCTGTTGTGGTTAATCTCATTCGCCGGGTGGGGGAAATTCTTGCCATCGTCGTTGCCGAAACTTTGGCTCAAGCTCGCGACGCTGCGGAACACGTCGATATTGAATACACACCGATTGAGGCCGTCGTTGATGGTCTGTCAGCACTTAGCGATGGCCTATCTGTTCTTTAGGATCAGATTCCTCAAATTCTAAGTGTTGATGATGAAAAAGGGGATGCCGGAGCCTGCGAAGAAGTATTTTCACACGTCCCCATATCGTTGAATAAGAGACTTACAACCAGCGCGTCACCGACGTGCCGATGGAGCCAAGGGCGATGTTGGCAATGTACGACCTCGAAGAAGATAAATTTTTGTTGGAAGCAGGCAGACAAGGCGTAAACCGATTTCAAATCAGTTGAAAGCGACGTTGGACAGGGCAGCACATTTACCGTTAGCATTCCTGTGGAGTTGGGAAGCTAGAATACGCAGGAGGGGGTGTTGGATTTACCATCAGAAACAACCGGGGATATCGTTATTATTTCGCCCGCCGGACGTATCGATCACAATTCAGCGGAAGTTTTTACAGATGCGATCGTTTCTCACGTAGATAACTGCGCCGAAAGCAACCAAAAAGCTATCATCGATATGAGCGGTGTGACGTACATGAGCAGTGTCGGGTTGCGGGCCCTGATGATTGCGGCGAAGCGCAGTAAGGAACTTGATGTACAGATCGTTGTTGCCGGCATGCAGCCTGAAATGAAGGAAATATTCGAAATTAGTCGATTCCATCTCATCTTTGATACTTATGCATCTGTTTTCGATGCGACGACTGAACTCTCTCAATAGCGCGCTGATCGATTCATAAAAAAGGGTGGATAAGAATTGCGAATACATTTTTGGGGAACACGCGGCTCACTTCCGACATCCATCGGCGGCAAGAGTATACGCGATAAAATTGTTAAGGCCCTGAGCTTGGCCAACACGCGTACCTTCGCTAACGATAGCGAAATTGAAACCTTCGTCGATACGGAACTCGCCTTCCCAATCAAGTCCAGCTTCGGGGGAAATTCATCCTGTGTTCAAATTAATACCAGCGGAGATGAATACATAATTTGCGATATGGGGTCCGGATTGCGAGAACTGGGCCAGCAAGTGCTCCAGGATCATGGGCCCGGCACGCCGAATGTATATAATATATTTATGTCGCACGTTCATTGGGATCATATCATGGGGTTCCCGTTCTTTGTCCCGGCCTACATTCCGGGCAACGTTATCAGGATCCACGGCTGCCATGAAACCATGGAAGAAGCCCTTCGCAAGCAACAATCTGATCCCTGTTTTCCGGTCCACTTCGATGCCATGGGCGCGGAAATAGAGTTTGTAAAATTGGACCCTGGGCAGACCTATAATGTGGGGGATGTTTCTGTCCGACCGCTGCTGCAACCTCATCACGGAGATTCCTATGGCTATCGGTTTGAGACCGATGGAAAGACCGCGGTTTATTCAACTGACGGTGAACACAAATTAGAATCTTTGGAGGAAACAGAAGACTTCGTCGAATTTCTTCGGGACGCCGATATCGTAATTTTTGACGCGATGTATTCTATGGCTGAAATGATCACGATGAAAGAAGACTGGGGTCATTCGAGCAACATCATTGGTGTTGATTTATGCCATCGTGCCGAGGCGAAACATTATTGCATGTTCCACCACGAACCCATTTGCGACGACGAAACGTTGCAGAATATTCTCGAAGAAACAATCCGTTACGAGGAGATCATGCGTGAAGGTGTCCCGCTAACCGTATCGTCGGCCTACGACGGCCTTGAAATTGAACTCTAGGGAAAAATCGTGACAAATCCCGACGATGAGAACAGTAACGAGCGGGTACCAGGTGACCGGGAGCCAACCTTCGCCGGTTTCCGCGTGGCGAAGCACGGACGCATTATCGCCGCCGGATTTCTTATCCTAGCAACTTTGTTGCAGGCGGCGGTTGAGGAAGGAGAAACCGACCGTCTTCGGAATGCTGTTTTCGACCTCTATCAGCGGATTTCTCCGCGCGAGATTTCCAGTCTTCCCATTGCCATCGTTGATATTGACGAACGGAGTTTGGCTCAATTTGGTCAGTGGCCGTGGCCTCGTACACTACTCGCCCGCCTTTCAGAGAAGACGGCGGCGCTAAAGCCACTGGCGATTGGTTATGACATTGTTTTTGTTGAGCCTGATCGATTATCACCACACCTTATTGCTGAAAGTCATCCGGGATTGTCTTTAGAGGCCAAGAGTTCGCTGAAATTGTTACCTTCCAATGATGAGATGTTTGGGAAATCTATTGGACGCTTGCCGATGGTTGTTGGCCGTATCGGCTTGCCGAATTTACCGCCAGATAAGACGCCTGCCTCTGCCGGAATATTACCCGTGCAGATTGAAGGTATCGACCCGAGTTCGCATCTTACCTCTTTTGTCGATCATGTTGTTAACGTACCGGAAATTTCCAAGGCCGCGAGGGGATACGGCTATATCAATACCATCCAGGAAGCGGATGGTAGCATTCGGCGCATGCCGGTTGTTATGACGGTGGGTGGGAAAATTGTCCCGTCGTTGGGCCTGGAATTGGTGCGGGTGGCCCTGGGCGCTAACTGGTTAACCGTTGTGGGTTCCGAACACGGTTTGCAAAATATAAAAGTTGGTCAATCGACGATAGATGCAGATCGGAAGGGAGCCCTCACGATACATTTTTCTCACAGCGATTCCAGACGACGATTTTCAGCTGCTGATGTTTTAGCAGGACGAATCCCTCCTGCTGCACTTACAAATAAGATCGTGTTAATCGGAAGTTCTGGCCTAGGTCTCACCGACGCAGTTCCGACACCGGTCACAGCGCGAATGGATGGCGTTGAAATTCAAGCCCAATTTATAGAGAATCTTATCGCGGGCACCCGATTGAAACGACCAGAAGTTGCCCGATTTGGAGAGGGTGCGGCCTTACTGATTGCCGGGATTATTTTAATTTTCTTGGTGCCGCGACTCAGTCCGTCTATTGGGTCTGCATTGTTTGTTGGTATGGCTCTAATTTTTTTAGCTGTTGGGTATGGGGCCTTTGCCAACGCAAGGCTTTTGCTTGATCCTGTTATCCCCACATTTTCCATCGCCCTGATATTCCTTACGTTACAACTTGGCAATCTAGTAGAGGCTGATCGAAATCGCCGTGTGCTGAGTGCCAACTTACAAAACCAACGTCTTCAGAACGCTCGAATGACAGGCGAACTTAACGCCGCGCGGGAAATGCAAAAAAGTATTTTGCCAAACCCCGACTCGATTGAAAATTTGCCTAGCAATGTTGATGTGCATGCAGTCTTGGAGCCAGCGAAGGAAGTCGGCGGGGATTTTTATGACCTGTTTATGATAGACGATCATCGTTTTTTCTTTTTGATTGCGGATGTCTCCGGCAAAGGTGTCCCGGCATCATTGTTCATGGCTATGAGTAAGGCCTTATGCAAAAGCACCGTGATGAATGAAAACGGCTCCGTTGCCGATCTAATCGGTACTGCAAATCATCAAATTTCAATGGACAACCCAAAATCCATGTTCGTTACAGCTGTTGCGGGCATTCTTGATACTCAAACCGGCGAGGTGCAGTTTTGTAATGCTGGCCACGACACTCCCTACCGGTGTCGGCAAGGCAGCGCCCCAGAACCGCTTGAAAGTGAAGGCGGTCTGCCACTTGGTATCATGGAAGGCTTCACCTATCCGACCGAACACCAGAAGCTTCAGCCTGGCGATGCTCTTGTCCTTATTACAGACGGTGTAAATGAGGCAATTACGGTCGAGGACACGGCCTACGGTACAGATCGCGTTTTGAATTATTTAAACAACATAACACCTGACACGAGTGCAAAAGCTATTTCAAATGGGCTGCACGATGATGTTATTAGCTTTGTTGGCGACAATGAACAATTCGACGATATTACAATCGTCGTCATACGTTACCTCAGCAGTGGGGGCGATTGACCGTGAAGAAATCGTTCCAAATTTCTGAGACTACAATTGACGAGACAATCCAATTCATTGATGGATTTTGTGACTCAGAACAGATCAGCATGCGCGATATAAACAAATTGGATTTTATCATTGAAGAGCTGGTAACGAATATTCTTTCCTACGCTGAGTTAGCCAAAAGCCAAGAGTTTTCCATCGAATTGGCGCGTGACAAAGACGAAGTTTCAATCCAAATCCGCGATCCCGGTAAACCTTTCAATCCGCATAAAGATCTTGCCGCCGACGACCGTGAGTTAGACGTGAAAGATCGCGCCGTCGGAGGCCTTGGATGGCGGTTAATATTCGAGTTATGTGAAAGTGTCGTTCACGAGCGTGATGAAAATGGAAACTGTTTGACGCTTGTTAGGAAAGTCACGACGTCATCGTAGGTTGTCCCTCACACCAACGCTGCCACATCTCTCGATAAAGCTTTTCAAGACCCTTGGTGAATATCTTTCCATTACAAGCCGGTGATTTTGAAAGAGTCTCTCGTAAGCTGGCGCGAAGCGATAAACGTCGATTCTTGTCTGTCGCGAGATCAATTGCAATTTTCACATATTCATCTTCCGACTGAGCGACCAAATCGTCGAGCCCTACAACACTGAGAATGCTCGAGCTCATCCGGCTGGGAAAATTTCCGCCTTGCAGGGTGACAACAGGAACCCCCATCCATAGAGAATGATAGGTCGTGGTGCCACCGTTATACGGAATAGGATCAAGCCCAATATCGAAATGCCGGTAGAATTCTAGATGCGGGTAGAATTTTGTCGGGCCGTGCAGATCAAGGCGATTTCGTTCGATCCCTTGTTCTGAAAACAATTCTAAATAACGTTCTTGAACCGCATTATCGGCAAATGGACCCGCCTTTAGGAGGAGCCGGGACTTTGGCACCTCATGTAGAATTTTCGACCACACTTTGACTGTCGTTGGGGTAAGTTTGGGAACATGATTGGCCGAGCCAAAGGTTATTGTTTCCCGAGATTTCGCTAAACCCAAATCCACCGGCGGTGTCTCGTAGTTGGGGTCAAAGCAAAAGACACACGGGTCCAACCGCATCACTGTTTCGCTGTAAAGAGGGTCCAACTCAGGTGGCGAAACGATTGCGTCAGCAATAAAATAATCAACTGTTTTAAGTCCCGTTGAATGCGGATAGCCGATGTAACACGCCTGCACGGGTGCCGGACGATGGCGTAACAACGGCAAGCGACCACCGGCGGTATGGCCCGCTAAATCGACCAGAATATCGATCTCATCATCAAGGATCGTTCGTATCAGCCGCGCTTCTGACCAGGTGCTCGCATCCCGCCACTTGTCACACATCGACTTTAGGTTAGCGTCCGTCTCCGTGGCGTGCTGGGGGAAGGAATAACAAATACTCTCAAATTGTTCAGCGGTATGATTGGCAAGCACAGGTGCGATGAATTGCGCGACAGGATGATTGCCAGAAAAATCTGGTGACATATAACCAATGCGTAGTTTTCGCACGGGATCAGGGCTATTTAAATGGTTGTGCTTCCCCAAGTCGGGATCATCATTCCAATTAGACAATCGCTGATTGTGCAACGCGAAAACTTCCTCGGGCGACATCACATCGCTATAGAGAGAGCAAAAGAGTTCCCCAGAGTTTATCGAGTCCGTATCAGATCTATCTCGCCCAAGAGCTGAGAAAATTTCCAAGGCCTCTTCAATCTGACCACTCTGAACAACTATTGTACTTAAGAGGCCTAGCGCCTCGGAGTGATCGGGTGCCAATTGAAGTGCCAGACGACATTCATTTTCAGCTTCGGATATTTTTGAAACGTCCTTTAAAGCATGCGCCAAATTGAAACGCGCATCTGCGTTTTCAGGCAGAATTCGAATAATTTTTCTCAGCAACGTGATCGAGTCAGTGCGCAAATTCCATCGCCATAGGGACGTCGCGATTAAGGCCAAAAGAGAAACATCTCTGGCCGCCTGATCAGCCGCCTTATTAAATTCCTTTTTTGCTTCGGCGGGCTGAGCACACGCCATTAATGAATTGGCCAGACCGATGCGGGCAGGAACGTATTCAGGACCCAATTCTAGGGCTTCACGGTAGTAGAGTTCGCTCTCTTCGTATTGGCCTTTGTCCGCCAATCTTGCCGCGTACGAATATACGACCTCCTGTGGCGCAGGCGCATTTTCTTTAGCGGCCTTCAGACTCGCTAAAGCGAGAGTCTCGTCGCCGTTATCGTAATAGCTGAGGGCAAGATTATAGTGTGATGCCCAAGACTTCGAATTCATTTCCACGGCTATGAGATGCTGCCGGATAGCGTCATCAATGCGGCCGAGTTCTCTGAGAGCCGTGCCCACATTCATGTGCGAGTCGGCGTGGGTGGGGTTTAATTTCGCCGAGTGCTCAAAGCATTTTAATGCATCATCAACTTTATCCCGATCCAGATAAAGCCGTCCGAGTTGATAGCTCGCCGGGGCAAAGTCAGGATTAATTTCAAGTGCGATTTGGTACGACTGTTCAGCTTCTAAAATATTTTTTAATTCGAGTTGCAGGTTAGCTAAATTAAACCACGCGCCATAATCAACCTCAGGCACTTGGGTCGCCCGTTCGTAATATTTCAACGCCTGATCATTTTTACCAAGTTTCCTAAGGGCCTGGCCAAGGTTGGTCAGTGCTGGTGCATACGTCGGGGACTTTTTTAATATAGAGCGATACGCATCAATCGCTTTCTCGAACTTTTGCGCGCTATGCAACGCGACGGCTCGTTCGAATTTTTTCTGCAACGCCTTGGCGTTAACCATCGTTCAAAACTTTTAACAAAAATCCCGCCATGTCAGGGTCCGGGTGGTTCGCGGCAAGAGACTTGAGATGAATCCTATCAATAAACCCCTCTCTGTAGGCGATTTCTTCTAAGCAGGCTATTCTTACGTCCTGCCCTTTCTCAGCCGTTTGAACAAAGTTAGATGCCTGCAGTAATGAATCAAACGTCCCTGCATCAAACCAGGAAAAATTCTCACCCAAGCGCTCGGCTTTGAGCTCCCCACGTTCGAGGTAAATATTGTTGATATCGGTAATTTCTAATTCTCCACGGGCCGAGGGATTTAGCTCTGACGCCAATTCGACAACCGAATTATCATAAAAATAAAGTCCGGTGACGATCCAATTTGACAGAGGGTTCTCTGGCTTTTCCATGACACTTTTGGGATTTCCTTTTGGATCAAATTCAACGACGCCGAACCGCGAGGGATCAGGAACTTCATGGCACAGGATCGTTGCACCCGTGTCCAATCCAGCTGCCTTCTTTAGAATTATGCCCAAGCTTTCACCGAAGAATAGATTATCTCCTAGTGCCAAGGCGCAAGAGTCATCGCCAATAAAGTCCCGGCCAATATGGAACGCTTGAGCAATTCCTCCAGGGCTCGATTGCACCTGATACGACAATGAAATCCCCCACCGATTACCGTCATCTAACAACGCTTCGAATAGGTGCTTGTCGCGGGGCGTCGTGATAATAAGGATGTCGCGAATACCCGCCCGCATCAGCGTTGACAGCGGATAATAAATCATCGGCTTGTCGAAGACCGGCAAGAGCTGCTTGGAGATGGCGTGGGTGATCGGATACAGGCGCGTCGCATTTCCGCCTGCTAAAATAATTCCCTTCATACCTTCTCACTTTCAAAGTCCGCAACAACCCGTTTTAACGAGTGTGACCAATTTGGTCTTTCAATGCTAAATTCCCGTAAAATTTTGGAACAGTCCAGTTGCACATTAGCCGGTCGTTTTGCCTTTGTCGGATAGTCTTTGGAAGTGATCCGTTCAACATTTGGTCGATTGTTCCCATCTGGGAAAAGGTGTGCCACGATCTCTTTCGCCAGTTCATAGCGTGAAACATCAGGTTCCCCGGAAAAATGATATGTCCCCCAGGGGGCCGTTCCGCTGATAGCAGAATTTGCCATTGTTATTAAAGCTCGGGCGATATCATCCGCACTCGTTGGTCCACCAATTTGATCATCTACGACTAGAAGGTCGTTACCTTGCCGTGCTTTTTTAATAATGGCGTTTATGAACGGTGAGCCCTTTTTGCCAAAAACCCAAGCGGTCCGGAGGATGATGTGCCTCGCCTGAGATTCGCGCACGGCCCGCTCGCCCTCCGCCTTACTTTTCCCGTATACGCTTAAGGGTGAAACTGGATCGCTTTCCGTATAGGGCGTGGGTTTGGTGCCGTCGAAAACAAAGTCTGTTGAAACATGAAGAAGAGGAATTTCCGCCTTTGTACACGCGTCTGCCAAGCGCGCAGGGCCATCCTTGTTCGCCAAATATGCAGCGTCGGGATCATCCTCCGCACCATCAACATCGGTAAAAGCGGCCGCGTTAATGACTAAATTGGGTGAGACCGACGAAAAGGTCTCTGCGATTTTCTCCGCGTCAGAAATATCGAATTCGTCATGGGAGAGCTGGAAAAATCGCACGCCACGCGGCGGCGATATTTGAGCAAGCGCTGCACCGACTTGCCCCTCCGCACCGCAAATAAGAAAGCTTCCACCCTGCACTATTTACCCCTACCGAGCCCTTGTCTGCCGCTCGGATTGCGCTCTGCCATTATCGGCTCCCACCAGTGCCGATTATTTACATACCATTGAACTGTTTGCCGCAAACCGTCATCAAGTCCCAGGCGCGGATGCCAACCGAGTTCATTCTGTATCTTCGATGAATCGATGGCATAGCGCTGGTCGTGCCCGGGACGGTCGGCAACAAATGTGATTAATTTTCGGCGAGACTCTATTTCTTTTGATGGGACTATATTGTCCAACTCGTCACAGATTTTTTCGACGATATTGATGTTTTTAAGATTACTTCCGCCCCCAATATTATACGTCTCGCCGACACGCCCCTTCTGTAAAACATTGATCAGGGCCTCTGCGTGATCCTCCACATGAATCCAGTCACGGACGTTGCTGCCATCACCATAAACCGGCAAAGGTTCATTGCTCAGCGCCTTAATGATCATCAGTGGGATCAGTTTTTCAGGGAACTGATAGAGACCAAAATTGTTGGAACCGTTGCTCAACAAAACCGGCAATCCGTAGGTTCTATGCCAAGCCCGCACCAGATGGTCGGCCCCGGCTTTGCTTGCGGCATAGGGTGAGCTGGGATTATACGCAGCCCCTTCAGCGGATATTTCTGCGCCCTCTAGATCGCCAAAAACCTCGTCGGTGGAAACGTGATGGAAACGAAAATTCTCGCGCTGGGAGTTCGGCAAATTTTGCCAATAAGTCCGTGCAGCCTCTAATAGAGTAGCTGTCCCCATAACATTCGTTTCGATAAAAACCGTTGGTGAATCAATGGATCGATCGACGTGGGTTTCTGCTGCTAAATGAATGACCGCATCAGGTTGCCAACTTTGAAACAGAGTTACCAGCGCGGCACCGTCACAAATATCTATTTTCGAAAACGAGTATCGCTCTGACCCTGCAGCCTCAGATATCGCGTCTAAGCTGGAAGCATAGGTTAATTTATCGACACAATGGACCTCGTGATCTGTCTCCGCAATCAAATGCCGCACCACGGCCGATCCAATAAAGCCCGCCCCACCAGTTACGATGATTTTCATGAAGGGTTCCCGTTAGCCGCATAGGTGAAGAATTCAGGCAGTTCAGAAAGACATGGCAGTTTTGCATCGCGGTCTGCAATCGTAATTTCCGCCGCCTCAACCCGCCAGTCGATTGCCAAGTCTGGGTCGTCCCACCGTACACCACCTTCGGAATCTGGTGCGTAATGGGAGCTGACTTTGTACATCACTTCTGTATCCGGCTCCAAGGTAACAAACCCATGCGCGACCCCCACCGGCGCGTACAATTGCAGACCGATGTTCGCATCTAATTCAACGGCATCATGCTGACCGTAGGTTGGCGACCCATGTCGAATATCGACGACCACATCAAGAATACGTCCCTTGAGAACTCGAATAATTTTAGCCTGGGCGTGGGGAGATTTTTGGAAATGAAGCCCCCGGACGGTCCCGCTCAGCACGGAACGAGTAATGTTGTCCTGGACGAATTCATCCTTAATTCCTGCATCGGCGAGATTTTTTTTGTTATAGATTTCCGTAAAGCTGCCGCGTACATCTTCGTGCGTTTTAGTTCGAATGATCCTCACGCCAGGAAGCTTCAAGTTTTTGCTCTCCATTGTTTTGTGCTTCCTGATGGTAGATAAATTTCTGGATGAACATACTCGGTGTGCAATAGCATCTTCAACTGGAGAATTGGGATGCCAATGAAAGATGTTTTACACGTAGGCTGTGGGTCAGCCAGTCCGGTTAAGCTGAATGCGACGTTTCGAGGCGGTGGCTGGCGTGAAATCCGATTGGATATCGACCCGAATGTGAAGCCTGATATCGTCGCTTCAATCATCGACATGTCGATGATTAAGGACGAAACTGTCGATGCGGTCTGGTCGTCGCATAATCTAGAGCATCTATTTCCGCACGAAGTTCCCTTGGCGCTCGGTGAATTTTTTCGAATTCTCAAGAAGGACGGGTTTGCCCTCATTACTCTGCCTGATCTCCAACAGGTCGCCAAACTGGTTGCGGACGATAAACTTGATGAACCTGCATATATGTCACCTGCGGGACCAATTGCACCGTTGGACATGATCTTCGGGCTTCGAAAATCCTTGGCCCAGGGGAACGCGTTCATGGGCCACAAGACAGGATTTACTGCAAAGACGCTCCGGATTGCGCTAGAAAAGGCCGGGTTTTCCAAAGCACAGCTACAACAAGGCACTAATTTTGATCTCTGGGCCGCCGCCTACAAGGACCCCAACGCCGAGCCGCCAAATTTGATTCCTGCCAATGGTTAGGTAGTTAAGCCCGGAATGTTTAATTAAAATATATTAAAAAATCCCGCAAACCCTAGTTATTAGCGAAAAATAGCGTAAGGTATATGTAATAAATATAATTTAGGGGCGCTGGGGATATTTTGAAGCCCGCGAAAACGAATTGCTTGAATTAGCGCAGGCCACTGGGGGCGATGCGATTGGGGCTGTTGACGTGGTCACGGGCTCGGCCACAGTGACGCGCGTGGACGGCACGAAAAGCCCACTCGCCAAGGGTGACCCTGTGTTTCAAGGGGATACGATTGAAACCGGGGATGGCGGCTCCATCGGTCTAATCTTCATTGATGACACCACATTTGCGCTCGGCGAAAGCGGCAACATGGTGCTGGATGAGGTCGTCTTCGACCCGGCCACAAAGGACGGCAACTTTGCGGCAAAGGTGTCCGAAGGCATTTTTTCCTTCGTAAGTGGCCAAATCTCCAAAGCTGGCGTCGATAACATGACCCTTGAGACGCCGGTGGTGACCATCGGTATTCGCGGCACAAAAGGCGCTGGCAAGGCGGGTCCCGAAGGAACCCAAAACTCTGTTAGTCTATTACCCAACGCGGACGGGTCCGTCGGCGAAATGTCGGTAGCGACACAAACAGGTGCGCCAGTGGTAATTAGTGCGGTTGGCGCAACAGTTGCTGCATCAAGTGCATCCGCGCCCCCGCCTCCTCCAGTCATTTTCTCACCGCGACTTCTTCTGCCTGAATTAGGCGGGTTTGTGGAACTTTGAGATTTCGTGTTCCGGTCGCCAGCGGTAATTTTCGGCAATATTTAGTGTCTCAATAAACGCTTTGTTATCGGTGGTTTCGTTATACCATCCCCACCAATCTTTCTCGTCTTCCTTCCATGATTGATCATCCGACTTATCTAAAGAACGGCACATCGCTTCTGTCCACCAATACAAACGACACGCGCCTTCGAATAAGGGAATCCGACACATCGCGGGATGATCATCGGTACCGAAATATGTGGTTAGGTATTCCCGCCGCACAGCATTCGACAATCCAACTTGAGCACACAATGCAGCAACCTCCCAATGAGGTTCAGCGAGGGCTGCGCATTCCCAATCAATTAGATACATTTTGTTTCGAAAGCTGACAAAGTTGCCCGAAAAAATATCGTTATGGGTTGCCGAATTTGGGACAGCATTATCAGAAAGAACTGTTTGAGTCTTCTCTAAAAGATCAATTGCCTGGGTGTGCTTTGGCGTTAACTCGATTTCGGATTGTTGAATTTTGTCGATATTTTTCCGAATAATTTTAAAAATATCGTAGTTGCCCTGAAACCCATCAAGTGTGTGAAGTTCGCGAACAAGTTGCGCACTGGCTATAGCATTTACTTTTTCACGTAGGGAACGTGCGTTCATCACTGTCCCGTCAATGAAATCGAGAATCATTGTGCCATTAACAGGGTCCGCAAAATAAACATGCGGTGCCAGACCTGCTGCAACGGCGATCTTCATATTATTGATCTCGTGTTCGTAAGAGCCATTTTCTTCTGGCGAAGAACGACTCAGCCGCAACACCCGATTCCAGCCATCTCCGCGCAAAAGATACGTGGCGTTTCGGGTGCCTCCACTGAGCGGCTCAATCTTTAGATCGCTCGCCTTGGCCCCGTTCAGGTAGGCTGACAAGCGATCAATTGTCTCTGAAGGGTTGGCTGTATTATCAGTCAATTTTCCATCGCTCGTTAATTAAATACACTTCTAGACGACTGTATCCTAACGGGACTTATACCAAATTTTATTTTTAAAGGCCCGTAAAGATGGCTTCATGCAAATCCCTATATTGCAATAATTCTTGGAATTTTCAGATTGCGAAGGCAATGTGTCAGCCATGGCAGTTGCTTGGTCTGAGCGCTCTTGGAAATTAGGGTGAATTCGTTGTGGAAGTATCAGCAAAACCAGTGAGCGAGGCGCACGTCGTTACGGATGACGCTGGGGTTATGCGGCTTGCTGGCGGGCAGTGTGCCGAATGTGGCGCGTTCTCATTTCCGCGGGCGCAGGTTTGTGTGGGGTGTATGTCTGAAGACATCGCAATGTCGCCCATGTCAGATCGTGGCGTGCTTTATAGCTTTGCCGTCATTCGGGTTGGCGATGAACACGAAAAGTTACCCTACGCCATTGGATATGTTGATCTCAGCAACGGTATTCGGGTGCTGTCTCGTCTGGCTGATCTGGAGCACCTCAGCGTCGATATGCCGGTTTCTTTGCATGTGACGCAGGACGGCGAAGGGGATAGATACACATTCTGGGCAGCCCCAAAGGAGCCCGCAAATGCGTGATGTTTCCGTCATTGGCGTCGGCATGATCCCGTTTGGTAAACATCGCGGCAAAGACACCGTCGATCTCGCGTGGCCGGCGGTAAAGCAAGCCTTGGCGGACGCCGGGACGGGTCGTTCCGATATCGAAATGACGTTCTGTGGGTCATCTTATGGCGGCATGCTGACCGGACAGCGCATACTGAATAAGCTGGGAATGACAGGTCCCCCCGTCGTCAATGTGGAAAACGCCTGCTCAAGTGGCTCGACCGCGATGTTTGAAGCCCGCCGTGCCGTTAGCCATGGCGACTGCGACGTTGCTTTGGTGATCGGTGTTGATAGCCTGACCCAATTTGGCGGCGGCACAATCCCCTTGGTAGATGACGATTGGGAGATAAGCCAAGGCATGACCATGCCCGCGCTCTACGCCATGCGGGCCCGGCGTTATATGCATGAATTTGGAGCGACGGTAGAACAATTGGCGAAGGTCTCCGTGAAGGCAAGATCTCATGGGGCGCGCAATCCAGACGCCCAATTTCAGAAATCAGTGACCGTGGAAGAAGTGCTTGGGTCCCGCCCGATTGCCGATCCTTTGACTTTGCTGCAATGCTGCCCAACAGGCGATGGGGCTGCAGCGGCGATTATTTGCGCGTCCGACGTAGCGGGGCGATTTGAGGCAGAGCCGGTTAAAATTCTCGCCTCCGAACTTTGCAGCGGGAAATTCACCAACGGCTTTCGTGACATGACCTCTATGGAAATTGCGGTCAGAGGGGCCGGGATCGCTTATGAACAAGCCGGTCTTGGGCCGGATGATATCGATGTTGCGGAAGTCCACGACGCGTTCAGCATTGCCGAATTGCTTTACTACGAAGCGTTCGGTTTCTGTGAACGCGGCGAAGCCGTGCAATTGCTTGAGAGTGGAGAGACGACGATTGGTGGACAAATCGTCGTGAACCCGAGCGGTGGCCTGTTGGCAAAAGGCCACCCGATTGGCGGGACAGGTGTTGCTCAGGTGGTCGAAATTGTCCGCCAACTTCGCGGTCATTGTGGCGACCGCCAAGTCGAAGGGGCGAAGGTTGGCCTGACCCATGCCACAGGTGGGGGCGCCATGGGCATGGATTCTGGTGCCTGTTCAATTCACATATTTGCGCGGTAATGACATGACGAATTCTTGGGAAGTTTCTCTTGGTGATTATTTAGAAGATGCTGTTCGGGCGCGGGGTGATGCCACGTTCCTGGAAATTTTAGGAAAAACCTATAGCTACGAAGATTTCTATGACCAGGTAATGCGCACGGCGGGTATGTATCTATCCTTGGGAATTAAACATGGGGATCGCGTTTGCCTGGTACTGCCGAACTGTCCTGAGGTTTTGTTTTCATGGTTTGGGCTGTCGGTCATCGGTGCCATCGTCATTCCTATTAATACAGCCTATAAGCGGGATGAACTGGCTTATATTTATAATAATTCTGAAGCCGCGGCCCTTGTCGCGCACACCGTGTTTATGGAGGCAGCAGGTGCCGCAGCCGATCTAGCTCCAAGCATTTCGAAAAGAATTTGTGTCGGCGGCGCGGTAGAGGGCTGGCTCGAATTTCAGCAGGCTTGCGATCAATCGGAAAAGCTGGACGCCCGCCCTATAATTTCGCCCTCAGATATCTCCGCCTTGGTGTACACGTCCGGCACGACTGGCTCACCCAAGGGTGTGATGATCACGCACGCCATGTATGTTGCAGCCGGGCAGGGGTTCGCTCTCTGGACCCAGTCAACATCCAAAGATCGATTTTTTACCTGCTTGCCATACTTCCATGCGAACACCCAATACTATTCGACCATGGGCGCACTGGCGGCGCGGGCGACATTGGTTGTTGTTGAACGCTTCAGTGCAAGCCGGTTTTGGCAGCAAGTTCGCGACGCAAATGCCACCGTGGTTAATTTCATTGGCATGATGCTGACAGTGCTGGCGAAGCAGCCCGTATCCGACGACGATAGCAATACGCCGGCCCGGCTGTTTTATGGGACGCCGGCATTTGCGCCCGACATTCTGGACGGCTTTGCTGAGCGCTTTGGGGCTGAACTCATCATTGGTTTTGGTATGACGGAGACATGCTTTGGCACAATCGAAAGGATCGGCGAAAAACGCCGCGGCTTTTCGAGCGGGAACGCAAGGCGACACCCAGACCCCCTATTTAGCAACGAAATTCGCGCCGTTGATGGGAATGGTGAAGACGTCGCTGCCGGCACCCCAGGCGAGTTGATCATTCGAAACCCTGTGGTAATGCCTGGATACTGGGCCAATGAAAAGGGAACGGCGGAAGCGCTCCGCGACGGCTGGCTTTATACTGGTGACATGGTCAGCCTAGATGAAGATGGGCATCTCTATTACATCGACAGAAAGAAAGACGTCATTCGCCGCCGAGGTGAAAATATTTCATCCCAAGAAGTCGAAGACGTTCTTAAACGCCATCCAAAAATTCTCGACAGTGCCGTGTTGGCAGTGCCCAGTGATTTGGGCGAAGACGATGTGAAGGCCTATGTGATCTTAGTCGATGACGCGCACTTAGAGCCGATAGAAATCATCGACTGGTGCTCTGAAAATCTCGCTGAATTCAAGGTGCCGCGATATATCGAAATGCGCGACACCTTCCCCCGCACGCCCAGCCTGCGCGTGCAAAAGGGAGAATTGAAGAAAGAGAGTTCGGATTTAACTAAGGGCTGCTTCGATCGCGAAGCGGCCGCTTAGCGCCAAAATTTAACGATAAATATAAATCGGACTGGTCCACGCGAGGGTTCCGTCTTCTTGGGTCAGGCGAATAAAGATCGCGTTATCGCCTTGATCTTTTAAATCCACTTTCCGGCTAAAGCGGAAACTGCGGTGCTTATTCTCCGACGGCAACCGGAAGATTTTTAAATACCTCGGCAAGATGTCGCTTTTATCAAAGACTTCATCTTCATAGCCAATTTCCTCCAACGGGACGCCACACGAAACCAAAGGTGTTTCGATTTTCAAGGTGCCGCCGTAAGGGTCTTCAACCCAGGTATCAAAGCCACCAATATTCCCCGTGGTCAGCGCCCGCCACACCAATCCATTGTCGTCTTTGCGATCCAAAGTCTTATCGAGATTGAAGAAATTAATTGGTTTGGCATCAATGATCTTGTTGTCGGAAAACACAGCCGATCCATCCCAAATAACTTGGCGGAAGCGCCCGCGGTATTCTGCCCCTTCCCAGACCACACGAATACGGTTGCCGAGTTCGTCTTGGGTGTAGGGCCGAATGGTTTCAACGAGATCGAGACCATTAAAAATATCAATGCGTTCAATGGGTTCCGGGCAGAGAACATCGACGTCGATCTCCGCGCTGCCATCCGGAAAATGTACAATATCGCCCATCATTGCCTCCGTCGCAGAGCGACCCTCGGCAGGGCCAATTTTGGGATCGTCGTGATACAGCGTCGCATCACCGTCAAAGCGCGCCGTCACATCGATCACCATGCGCCCGCCGAGTCCCCCCGTGGTGGCGTAATGGCGGCGTTTGCGGAGGCAATCCATGATTGCTTCGCGGGTGAGTTCATCGGTCAGCAGGCAGGTCAATCCACCGACGGCACCAAATAATGATGCTCCCGGATAGCTGGCCCCAGGTCGTCCTTTGTGGCCATCGGAATTAGCAACGATGCCAACCCGATATCCCATCTCAAATGCATCTTGGACAAGCCATTCAAAGGTCCCCCAAGATGAATGTACCTCCATCGATTTTTCGAACCGTCCATCATGGGCCATCTTCACATCCGCATAGCGCCCGCCACAGTGGGCGAAGCAGACGACGTCCCATTCTTTATTGTCGGCCAGGGCTTCGAATAATTCCGCCGCCGTGTTGCAGTCGGTATCAAGATCGCTTTTATCTTCGATCAGCGCATGGGACGAACGCCGAATTTGACGATCTTCGGTGGCATAATAAACGTTGCGATCACCGCCCATGCCGGTGTTTCCAGACCATTCGTATCCGGGCAGGACGACGAATTTATCTGCTTCTTCAAACTTGACGGCCAAACGATCTAGATCGGACCAAAATCCATTGGTGACTTGGAAATCATTTGCCTGGTGTCCCGTCGCATCGACAAAGGCGCGGTCCCTGGCGAAGGCGAAATATTCGTCGGCGCTGCCGGTGCCGATTGATTCTTCCGACTGACCATGCAGGTCCGCCCAAAACGGAATGAGGTCGGTTTGTTCTACGATTCGTAGAGGATTGGCCCGAGTCACGACCTGTCCCGCGTCATCCAGTAATTCGATTTCAACATCACCTGCTTGACCGACTGAGAGTCCCGGAACCTCAACCGCAAATTCACCTGGCGTAAACGTCACGGTTTCAGGCAGGTTGTTGACAGGAACGTTCGAATTAAGACGATACGTCACATCACACTGATCAGATGGATTGCCCCATTTGTCTTCGCCTTTGAGTTTCAGGGCGAAATCTTCGTTCACCCGCCGAAGCGTCGGCACCACGGCGACATAGTGGGATGGCTTGCCGGGAACGATTTTGATGACCGGTTGTTCGGGCAGGGGCTGATAGTTGAATGTGGCGATGGGGTCAACAACGGTACGGAATTCAAAACTTTCCTCGCAAAATGTCTCCAGGCGCATACCCGGGGAGCCGCCATCGGTGACGCCGAAGTTAACCGTAATCGTATCCCCTTCGTGTAAGAACCCTTTGACGACTTTAATATAAAGCGTGCGGTCCCAGGGCCTAACGTTGCCCTTCGGGTCGTAATGGTATTGTAAAACAGCCTTGTTGCTGGCGACCACGGTGGTGTAGTTGGGGCGTTTCGGGTCTTCGAATTGAGGCCGGGTTTGGTCGGAGGCAAAGCGAAAACAAATCCTGAGAGAGCCGCTGTCGTCGATGCCGAATTTTCCCGCCGTGTAGACGAATTCGAAGCTGACAAATGACCCCGCTTCGAATGACCCATTAGGCGTCAGGGTGACCGTTCCCAGGTCTTCTGGTGGGATAGGATCGCGGAGGGTGCCACTGTTTAAGGCCATATAGGCGGGGGTAGCCGACATTATATTTTTCCTTCTTAGAATTTATGAACATAGAATATAATCGTATGCCCAGCGCTTCAACCGGCGACTTTCTTAAAAGCTAGACTTGTTCCCGCCACAATTTTTTTCTCTAATCAATTCCTAGTCGGAGTTATGGACCATGATGAGATGGTGAGAAAACTCGTATTTTCGGTCGCCCTGCTGGTGTTGGGCGGGGCGTTGGCGTGTGAGCGAGTGTCAGCTGCCAACCGGGGATTGACGATCCAACTGCGGGGGGTGAATGCGAAAGACGCGCCTGTCGTTGGTAACGTCCAGCTTTACACCAAAAGCTATGCGTTGGTGATTGGCATAAATGAGTACCGCAATGGCTGGCCTCGGCTTAGCATGGCGGTGAACGATGCCAGAGAAATCGCCAAAGAACTTGATGCGCGCGGGTTCGACGTCACGCTGAAAACCAACCCGAACTCGGTCCAATTGAAGAATGCCTTCGAAGATTTCTTTGTCGTCAAAGGCGCAGACCCGGCGGCGCGCTTGTTCGTCTGGTTCGCGGGTCATGGCCATACTCAAGGGGGTGAGGGTTTCTTAGTTCCGGCTGATGCCCCCCGCCCGGAAACCGGTGCCGCTTTCAAGCTTTCCGCCCTGCCGATGCGACGTTTTGGCGAATATGTCCGATTGGCAGACGCCAAGCATGCTTATGCTGTGTTTGATGCGTGCTTCGCGGGCACCGTGTTTAATTCCCAACGCTCGTTACCGTCTGTGGCGATAACCCGAGCGACGACTTTGCCTGTGCGTCAGTTTCTAACGTCAGGCGATGCGGACCAGACAGTGTCCGACGATGGCGCGTTTCGGGAACTATTCTTGCGCGGCCTCAAGGGCGATGAAAAAGCTGATGCCAACAGTGACGGCTACGTTACCGCAAGCGAGATGGGGTTGTTCCTTGGCGACCGCATGACCAATCTGACCCAAGCAGCACAGACGCCACGGTATGGAAAACTACGAGATAAAGACTATGACCGCGGCGATTTTGTTTTTAGGACAAAGGCTCCGGTTCAGGTCGTGACTCCGGCGCAGCCAAGACCGGTTGTGGTATCTGCGCCACCAACCAAGCGCCTGACAAATTCCAACTGGTACGTGGGTTTGACAGCGACGTTTCAAGGAACACGTTTCACCCGCCGTCGACAACGCACCACTCCCATCAAAACCTATTTCCGTTATCGAGACGGCGTGTTTGAAGGGCGTTATATAATCCGCAACCGGCGCGGTGAAGTCTCTGGAACATTGGGCTCATTTCAATCCACTGGTGATCGACAAGGCACATTCCGCTGGCAAGACCGCCGCCGCGCAGGAACATTACGAGTCACCTTCGATCCGCATTTCAAATCATTCAATGGGACATGGGTGCCTGATAAATACCCGAATGGTGGAGGGGAGTGGTCGGGACAGCGGTAGCGTCCTTCGAGACGCGCTTTCAGCGCTCCTCAGGATGAAGATATATTATTGAAATCAACCAAAATCTTCATCCTGAGGAGCCGTGAAGCGGCGTCTCGAAGGACACTATGGCTTCGCAACCCGACTCAAAAACCCAGTCGTATCTCTGGACCTTAAAAACAGCAGTGCGCAGCCGAGCATTCTGTCTTTGCGTTCTTTGCCGGCGACCGGGCATTGGCTCGACTTGATTTCATGTTTGGCCGTGGCATTGCCATTACCGTCGCTTTTGAGGGCGCGTTTTAAATCTGTTTCCCGGCGGCGCTTGCTTTTTTTCTCTGGAACAACCCGAATGTCCGGGGTTAGGCCATGTTTTTGGATCAGTCGCCCATCGGGTAGGTAGTACATTGCCGTGGTGATTTTAAGCGCGCCTTCGTCGCCAATTTTAAAGATCGTTTGCACCGACCCCTTGCCGAAAGACCGGGTGCCCATGACCGTTGCCCGCGCATGGTCTTGAAGCGCGCCCGCAACGATTTCAGAGGCCGAGGCAGAACCGCTATTAATCAAGACAATGATCCGCGCTGAATTCGTAAGATCGCCATCGTCGGCTTCCATTTCCCGGCTGCTGCCGTCTCGCCGTCCTCTGGAGGAGACAACGATCCCCCCATCCAGAAAAGCACCCGCGACGGAAACTGATTGGTTCAACAGCCCGCCGGGATTATTGCGAAGGTCCAGAACGATGCCTCTTAAGCCTTCGCCCAGTTTTTCTTTAATTTTTTTAATCGCCAGCCGAACAGCTTTGTTGGTGCGGCGGTTAAAGCGGGTAATTCGGATATATCCTGACTTTCCGATCAATTTGGCTTTTACCGGCACGTAGCGGATTACCGCACGGACGATCACCATATCAAACGGCGCGTCGCCATTTCGGATCACGGTTAGCTTGATCCGCGACCCGGGCTTGCCACGCATTTTTTTGACGGCCTTGCGCAGAGTTAGTCCTTTAAGCGAGCTGTCATCCAAATGGGAAATCAGGTCCCCAGCCGCGATGCCAGCCCGTGCCGCAGGCGTTCCATCGATGGGCGCAATGACTTTGACGAGGCCGCTCTCTTTATCCAAAGTCACCTCCATGCCCAATCCGCCGAAGGTGCCTTTGGTGCGAACTTTTAATTCCTTATAGGCTTCAGGGGTGAGGTAACTCGAATGAGGGTCCAGCGATTTGATCATGGTTTTAACCGCCAGCCGGGCGACCTTGCGCGGTGCCTCCTTGCCGGGCTCGAATTTTGAGTCTTCAATTTTTTTAATTGCCGTGGTGGCAAGTTCGGAAAGATCGACTTCCAACGCATAGTTGGCCTCGACAAGTTCGAGCACTTTTTCAATGAGCCCTTGCCCAGCCTCATGGGCGCTTTCGTCGCCGGTATTAGCGAACTTGTCATAGCTTGCCTGCAATGTTGGCGGCAGCGTCGGCCGCACTTCAGCGGCTTGGGCTGTGGTGGGCAGCACGATGAGGGTGATCAGAAGAAGCTTAAATAGATGTATCATTTCGGTGCGAGTATAGCCTCGCGGTAATTTTACGGCAAATTAGCCGGAAAACGCGCCTAACCCTCCCATAGCCCCCTCAGACGAATTAAAGGAGACGTTCATGGGAGACACCCACTACGGTAACGCGATGACTGAAATCGCCCTGGCTTTGGCCATGGCATTTTTCAGCATTATGGT
>JABJKH010000051.1 GCA_018660465.1 Rhodospirillaceae bacterium | reverse complement strand
GTTGCGCTTGGGGCGCTGCGTGGCGACAGAAGAATTCAATTGATAAAAAATGTAAACTTAAATACCTTTTTACATTATCGATGCTGAAATCTAATTCAAGCCTTCTGAGGGGATGATTTGCAATGTTACGAATAAATTTTATGGCACTAATTGCCGCAGCTTTTTTGGGCGGACTATTGCTCACGTCACCTGCCATGGCAAAGGATTATAAACTGGTCGTGCAAATGAGCAGCAAAAACGAGAAGGCTCAAAAGCGGACACTTCAACGCATTGGGCAGTTATTAAAAGCCTTAAAGGGAGAGACGGTCGAGGTGGCGGTCGTGGCCATTGGCCCTGGATTCAATCTTGTCGCCAAATACGCAGAAAAGAAGTTTATTTCAATCGGTACCACGGATGGCGGCATGCATGTGGAAGCCGTGAAAAAACTGATGAAGAAGGGCGTTGTATTCTTTGCGGATAAAACGACCGTAAAGATGATGGGCAAGCACGGCATGCCGACTGAATTGATCAAAGGGGTCAAGCTCGTCCCCAACGGCGCCGCCCAAATCCTGAAATTGCAGGATGCAGGCTACCATTATCAGGCGATGTTCTTTTAAAAGGCAGCCAGACGTTGAAGCGGGGAATTTAGATGTCCGAGGCCTAATTCTTGGACATCATCTCGCGCATAGTATGGTCACACAGTTGCCATGAGTAAGCCTGTAAAATCTCGAGGGAAGCGGAGCGCCGTGTGGTTGGCGTGGACCGGTGCTGTCGTCGGTTTGCTCGTCCTCGCCTACTTGCTGCGCAACTTCAGCTTTACCCGATTTGTTGATGTCGTATCTGGGGCCAACCTGTGGCCACTTCTCGTAATTCCCTTTGTCATCGCTGGTGAGCAGGTATTTAGGGCCGTCAAATGGGGGTTTATCTTAACACCAATCCGACGAGTCGGTATTTGGCGGATGTTTTCCGCCCTCATGGCTGGGTATTTTTCAAACCATTTTTCACCTGTCCGCATTAGCCCGTTGGTACGCGCCTGGCTGGTCGCCAAGTTAGAAAACATTAGCACCAGTTCGGTTCTTGCGACCATTACAATAGATCGGATCGTTGACGGGTTTGTCTTTGTTGCTCTTACTTTTGCCGCCGTTGCGTTTTTGCCTCTTCCGGAGGCGCTTGACCCGGTTCGCACGACCCTTACTTGGGGCGCAGCAGGTAGCTTGGCCATTTTTATCGCCCTTAGCGGGGCACTTATAGTCCTGCGGCGAAAAATGGGATTAATTGCAGGTTGGAAAATTTTTCAGCGACTGCCCGAACGTATACACAGATGGCTGTCCAAAATAATGGTCTTGTTCGCAGAAGGGATCATTCTACCAGATCAAAACGGTCGGCGTTGTGCAATCATACTGGCCGCGATCATCATTAAATTGTTTGCGGCGAGCCACCTATTTTTCGCTGGCCTGGGTTTCGGTGTCGAACTTTCTTTAAGCCATTATCTTTTTGCGATGATCTTTTTAGGCTATCTGGTCATCCTGGCGGGTAGCCTCAAGATTATCGGCGGGTTTACTGCCGGTGCCATTTTCCTATTCGGTGAGTACGGAATCGATGCAGAAACCGCGCTTGCCATGGTATTCGTGCTTAAAGGTTTCAGCTTTCTGACCGTCGCGGTAACGGGGGCAAGCGCGATTTGGTACTATGGTCTAGACATAAAAACATTGGTGCGTCGGGCGGAGGACAGCGGTGCCGGAGAACAATCTCCTGTCTCTGCCCCCTCTCGTGACCACGCAGCAGACACGATCAAGACATCGACTTGAGAACCATCCTTCAGAGGAAGTCTTCCAAATTCAAATTAGCATCGATCTATGATGGTTTGTTCGGTTCTCCCGAATTCGACACGAGGCATTTTTTATGAGCTTGGACATCGACCCTAGGCGAAATTTCAAGCGCATACAGTTTCTGTACGATATCTTCGATTTGCCGCATTCCGGCGCAATCGGGCGCATAGTCGAACGGACTACTTTCCGCGCGCTCGGCTTCCATGAACTGCTCTTCATAAGGAACAGTCCCTAAAATTGGTAGACCGTGCCCGTTGCAAAAGGAAGTAATTGCCTCTTGGTCGGCGTCGCTCTGAACCTTGTTGGCGACAACAAACGTGTGCGGGATTCCCAACTCGTCGGTTAGCTCACAAGTCCTAGCGGCGGCCTCAAGCGAACGATAATAGGGCTCCGCCACCACCAGCATAACGTCTACGTTCTGCGCCGTACCCCTTTTTAGGTGCTCCAGTCCGGCTTCCATATCTGTTACGGTATGCTGACCGTAGCTCGTCATTTCGGCAATCAATCCACGGACCGCCCTGTGTGATGCGCACATTCAGCCACTGCCGGCGCTACCGTGCAATGGCCTCCCCATGACAATTAATTTGACGCCATCGGGTGCCGTCGCCGCATACGTACGCATCACGTCATCCTCGCTCATGGTCAACGAGAGGAAATCTGGACCGTCCGGATTGGGCGTTCGTTTCATGAGAGTCGGCGGAATGTAATTAATCTGGTCCGAATCTTGACGGCGAATTCCAAGAGTCAGCGCAAGATTCGGATTATGGTCTCCATCTATCGCCAACAACGTGCCGCTGTCGCGTGCCATTATTCGGGCTAATGTTCCGGCTAACGTGGTTTTACCCGAGCCGCCTTTGCCGACCGTCGCTATTTTCATGTTCAAGCCTCCAAAAAGTGCCGCTAGATGCCAAGAATGTATCTATCCTAACGTCCTGCCTCAAAATTCCCAACTCTAATTTCAAACCTCGACTAATTCGCGTTAACAGATGCGCGGCAATTGCTCGCCGGCAGGCATATCCACCACACGTTCACCGCCAAGATTTGTTTCCATTACAACCATACCGGCAGGTTCTTCAACAACCCGGCCAATTTGTACGGCCCCTTCCCCCGCCTCGTCTCGGCGCATTGCCGCAATCACATCGTCTGCTGCATCTGCGGGCACGATGGCAACGAGCTTTCCCTCATTGGCCAAATAAAGTGGATCAAATCCCAATATCTCGCAGGTTCCCTCGACAGCCGGATGGAACGGAATCTTGCCTTCTTCAATACGAATTCCAACTTCTGACGCCAAGGCAAATTCATTTAGCACCATCCCAAGTCCACCGCGCGTCAGGTCGCGCATGCAGTGAACGCCAGGAGCAATATCGAGCACGCCCGCGATCATTCCATTCAGAGACCGGCAGTCGCTGATGATATCTATGTCTAGCGCCAACTCGCCGCGTGCGCCAAGAATTGCGATGCCGTGATCGCCAAGTGTTCCATTGATAATTATAGCATCCCCCGGCTTGGCGGCATCCGCCTGAATGCGCATGTCTTTTTCGACGATTCCGATCCCTGCCGTGTTAATAAATACTTTGTCGGCAGCACCTCGATGCACAACTTTGGTATCGCCTGTTACAATACTCACTCCTGCAATTTCGGCCGCCGCATGCATACTTTTGGCGATTCGTCGGAGATCGGAAACTAAAAATCCTTCTTCGATGATAAATGAAGAAGACAGATAAAGTGGACGCGCACCGCCAACGGCTAAATCGTTGACCGTACCGTTTACCGCCAGGGTTCCGATATCACCGCCCGGAAAAAACACCGGATCGACGACATAGGAATCTGTTGTGAACGCGAGACGGGAACCATCGGAGATTATGGCCTCCAATGGGATCGCCGCCTGATCTTCAAGACGATCAAGGATCGGATTGCCGAATGCGCCCAGGAATACGTCTTCGATGAGGTCACGCATGGCCTTGCCGCCGCCACCGTGAGCAAGCGTAATGGTATCGCCCCTCACCTTACCGCGTCGGCGCCGCATATTTTCTATTTTACTAAGGATGGGGTGGCTTGAAGCCGCGCCACGATGGTCCTCACTCATTGTGAATGCCCACCTCGTTCACGCGCGTCTAGCCTGCGGCGTTTCACTGTCAGGAGGCGACAAGCGACCATATCTATAATAAGCAGCGCATGCTCCTTCGGATGACACCATACATGCGCCAATCGGCGTTTCCGGCGTACAAGCGGTCCCAAAAACTTTGCATTCCCAGGGTTTCAAGACACCCTTAAGCACCTCGCCACACTCACACGCCTTGGGGTCTGCAACGCTTAATTCCGGCACGGGGAATTTACGCTCTGCGTCAAAGTCCTGATAGGCCGCCCGAAGCTTCAGCCCTGAATCGTCCAGAGACCCCAACCCTCGCCATTCGAAAAACGCGCGCGGCTCGAAAACTTTCTCGATCGCATCCATGGCAGCCCGATTGCCGTCTTCTAAGGCAACACGCTTATATTGATTTTCGACATCGACGCGGCCATCGACGAGTTGCTGCACAACCATCCAGATGGATTGTAGAATATCCAAAGGCTCAAATCCCGAAACGACCATTGGCTTCGCGTACGTGCGCGCGATTTCCTCATAAGCCGCCGCACCAATAACCATGCTGACATGGCCAGGGCAAAGGAATCCCTCTATGTCCAATCCTGGGGAATCTAAAATCGCCTGCATGGCAGGTATAACTGTGATGTGGTTGCAAAAAAGGCCAAAGTTTTTGATGCCTTCGGACTTCGCTTGCAAAACTGTCAATGCAGAACTTGGCGCAGTTGTCTCGAATCCGAGAGAGAAAAAGACCACTTCACGGTCCGGGTTCTTGCGCGCAATTTCAAATGCATCCAAGGGCGAATAGACAATCCGCACGTCAGCACCTTCCGCCTTGGCCTCCAATAAACTTTTCTTCGAACCGGGGACGCGCATGGTGTCTCCAAAAGTCGTGAAAATAACTTCTGGGCGCTCGGCGATGGAAATCGCATCATCAACGCGACCTACCGGAAGCACGCAGACCGGGCATCCCGGTCCATGCACGAGTTCAATGGTATCTGGTAGCATGTTCTCAATCCCGTGGCGGAATATGGTGTGGGTATGGCCACCACAGACTTCCATGATTTTGTATGGCCCGGATGCACGTGTAGGTAATCTGCTTGCTGAGTCATGGATTTGACGGATAAGGGCTTTGGCACCGTCTGGATCACGAAAGTCATCAACGTACTTCATGACCTTTGTGCTCCTGTCTCCGGCGTCGCATCTCGAATTGCCCCTAATTCCTCTTCAATGCTGCCTAACTCTTTATATAAATCGAGGGTTTTTTGGGCTTCTTCCTCATCGACACGGCTCATCGCGAACCCCACGTGAACCAGCACCCAGTCCCCGACGCAGTCTTTGGCAGGGCGGTCATCGGACACCACACAGGTAATATTGATCGTGCGACGGACACCATTAAAATCAGCCTTTGCCAGATTGTTTTCGAAATCGGTGATCTCGACTATCTGACCCGGAATTCCCAAGCACATTGTTGTATACTCCAAACTGGCTTTCGACTGAACGGCTGCCTTTCCTACGCAACTAATTCCTAGCGGACCGAGCCGCCGCCACAACTGCTTGCCCAAGAGACAGACCTCCATCATTGCATGGAACAAATGAATGGGAAAGAACCTCCATGCCTTGGTCCTTAAGAAGATCCGACACCAATTCAAAAAGAGCTACGTTTTGAAAGACACCGCCGGAGAGAGAAACCTTACCCTTCCACGGGTCGTCGTGAAGTTTGCGCAAGGTATTGATCGTTTCCACAACCGCAACTGCGAGGCCACAATGAAACCGTGTAGATACTTCGGAAATATCAATCGACTGTTCCAGGTCTTGCAGTAAAGCCTCCCACATAGGATGCGGATCAAGGGTCAGCAGACCGTTGCCGCCTTTTTCCCGTATGCTAAATCGGTATGCGTGTTCCGACGGCTCAGCAATGTCATTCCGTCCTATTGCTGTTTCAAGATCAATAGCTGCCTGTCCTTCGTAGGACACCTCGTCACGTAGCCCAACCACGGAAGACACAGCATCAAACAGTCGTCCGGCGGCACTGGTTGCGGGCGCATTGACACCGCTTGCGACCATTCCGGCAAGTTGTGCAACGGGACGGGTACTTAAGCGCTGAAAAAAATCCACAGACGGAAAACGCTTATTCAAATCTTTCCAATCAAACGCGGTGGACAAGTGGGCGTAAGCCATCCGCCACGGTTCGCGGATGGCTTTCTCACCGCCTGGCATGGGAACGGGGCTAAGTGTTGCCAGCCTGTGGGCAGTGATATAATTCGCCGACAAGAACTCACCCCCCCAAAGAGTTCCGTCAGGACCTAACCCCAAGCCGTCGAATACGACCGCCAGCACCGGTGATGTATCTAGCGGCAGGAGGTTCTCTGCCATGCACGCAGCGGCATGGGCGTGGTGGTGCTGAACGCGGGTTAGTACAAGCCCATTACTGTCGGCGATGTCTTCAGCGAACTTGCTTGAGGCCATATCCGGATGAAGGTCGGCTGCTAAAACGTCTGGGCCTTCGCCCAACATCCCTAAGTAAAGGTTTAAGGTATCACGATAGGCCAATACAGTCGCCGCTTCCTCGAGATCTCCTAAATGCTGAGAAACGACAGCCTTTCCAGTCCGCGCCAGGCAAATAGTTGATTTTAGTTCGCCGCCAAAAGCCAACACGCTAGGGGCGTCCTCAAACCCCGGCGGCAGGGGCAGGGCTGCGGGCACGTACCCGCGCGCGCGCCGGGTAAGGCGCGGTCTCCCGGCAATCGAGCGCACCACCGAATCGTCCACTCGGTTGATGATGTCGCGGTTGTGGGTCAAAAACCAGTCAGCGACATCACTCAGGCGTTCACGGGCCTCGTCGTCACGAATTACCTGTGGTTCATCGGAACGGTTACCACTGGTCATGACCAACGGACCGTCCGCTCTCTCCATCAACAAGTGGTAAAGCGGCGTACTGGGCAGCATAAAACCCAGCGTTCGCTGGCCGGGCGCAACAGAAGGTGCCACATTCTCAGGACCATGCGCGGCAAGTATGACAATCGGTGCCTCGGGGCTCTTGAGTAGCTCTGCTTCTGCTGGAGAAACGGCACAATATCGCCGCACCATGTCTAAATCCCTACCAAGTAAAGCGAAGGGCTTTTCGTACCGATGCTTACGTTGCCGTAGACGGTCTACGGAAGTCTCGTCCGTTGCCAAGCACGTTAGCTGATATCCGCCTAATCCTTTTACGGCAATGATTGCGCCGTCTTTAATCCTCTCCTGGGCGACTATGATGGGATTGCTCGTGGTTTCATCTCGCCAGTCTTTCGCACAAACAAACCGGAGCTGCGGGCCGCACGCGGGGCACGCATTGGGTTCGGCATGGAACCTTCGGTCGCCGGGCGTTTCATATTCCCCACGACAAAGAGGGCATAAAGGAAAGGCGGCCATGCTGGTATTTTCGCGGTCATAGGGAAGGTCTCGAACTATGCTGAGGCGTGGCCCGCAATTGGTGCAATTTGTGAAGGGATAGCGATGCCGTCGATCTGCAATATTGAACACCTCCCCCATACAATCGGGGCAGGTCCCAGTGTCTGGACCAATGCCGGTCCATGCCCCGCCGAATTCGCCGTCTACGCTCGGAATAATTTGAAAGCCACTTTCCAGATTTTCTTGATAAAGTGACCGCTCTAACCGGTCGATGCGGGCGAGGGGAGGTGTTCGATCACAAAGGATTTCCACGAATCGGTTGATGTCGACAGCGAGGCCTGCGACCCGAATTCGAACGGCTCCGCCGTTATTTTGCACATTGCCCCTCAGTCCCAATTCTTGCGCCGCTCGGAACACAAAAGGCCGGAACCCAACACCCTGGACGATACCATGAATGCGAATTTCCTCAGCCGGAAGCTGATCGTTTATAGGTACCAATCCAGACAAGGTATGACGCCTCCTACTTGAGAGAGAATGCGGGTGATACGCATATCCACCACCGTAAAAATAGGACGGCTACGGGTCAATTGACAACCGCATCCAGAGATACCGATATGGAGTCGGAAAAGGGTGCGACCGGGCGTCGACTTATGTATCTTTAATTCTATGCGGAAATTGAGGAGAGGTTAACATGCTACGTATCGGAAAATTTGCAGCAAATTTGGGGACCACGCCCAAGACCATCCGGTACTACGAAAAAATTGGTCTGTTGAAAACACCTGACCGAACAGATCAAGGATACCGGATGTACGATGCGGATACTGTGAACAGAGCAAAATTGGTATTCGGACTACGCAGGCTGGGCCTGTCGATTGACGAAGTATTGGATCTACTTACAGATGAAGAAGAACCCTCTCTCAGAAAACGCACCATGGCCCTGCTCGATTCTCATATTCGCGAACTGGGCGTAACGATTAGCGTCCTTCAGGGCCGATTCGATGATCTTTCTTCCCGCCATAGCGCGCTATTGGCATTACCGAGAAATCACCCACCTGACTGTATTTGTGGGGCTCTTTATGTTCCTTGTACGTGCGTGAGAGATGCGAAAAGTACGAGCTAACTGTTCTTGAAATTCAATTAAAATCTCCTGTGTTTTCCTATTGACCTTGACCTTATGTCAAGGTTTAGACTTATCGTCTGAACTGGAATTATACGGTCTTAGGTTTTAGGGGAAAGACATGGCGACTGTGGAGACACCAGCGTCCGGCAGCAAGCATACCCCAATATTTACACTTGAAGACGGGCCAATCACGGAAGTTCATGCCTTTTGGATGGCGGGGATGAGTTGTGACGGTTGTTCAATCGCGGCCGTTGGTGCCCAACATCCCAGCGTCGAACAGCTCATTTCTGCGGCAATTCCGGGCCTGCCCAAAATCATCCTGCATCACCCTGTCTTATCGGTAACGGCGGGTGAAGCGTTCATTTCGAATTTTCGTCTGGCGGCGGAAGGAAAGCTTGGGGCACCCTATGTCGTTCTTTACGAGGGCTCTGTCGCGGATGAAAGTATTGCCGAAGCCTGTGGCGGATATTGGTCTGCCATGGGTAGTGATATTCTGGAAGATGGTACCCATAAGCCCATTCCCACCGCAAGTTGGCTTGAGCGACTAGCGCCGGGCGCGGCCGCCGTCATTGCCGTCGGCACTTGCGCCACGTGGGGCGGGATACCTGCCGCCATCGGAAACGTCACCGGTGCCATGTCGGTCATGGAATTTCTAGGTAAGGATTTTCTGAGTGCGCTCGGATTGCCGGTGGTTAATATTCCAGGCTGCGCACCTGTCGGCGATAATATCACAGAGACCATTAGTTCGGTTTTGATGTTTCTTGGAGGTGTCGGGCCTTTGCCCCAGTTTGACGAACTTGGTCGGCCGGCGTGGATGTTCAACGAAACCGTGCACCTTGGTTGCGTTCGTGCGGGAAGCTATGAAGAAGGTGACTTTGCGGAAGAATACGGTGATTCGAAATGCTTGGTGGAACTCGGCTGTTGGGGGCCGGTCGTTCAGTGCAACATGGTGAGTAGGGGCGCCATTGGCCATACCGGCGGCTGCATGAATACCGGCGGAATCTGTATCGGCTGCACCATGCCGGGATTTCCGGATGCATTCGCCCCGTTTTACAAAAAACCGCCGGGGGCGACCTTGTCGGCGTTTGTGGCCCGTGTCGGGGGTGGTTTTATTCGACCGTTGCGCGCGATCACCCAGCGCAACAACAACAAGCACCGGCGATGGCGTGAATCCGGCGAAGTTCCCAGTGGCTGGGGCAATGTAAAAAATTCAGGATGGTTTGATAACACGGCGAGCTATTTCTATAAAAAGCTTCAGTTCGCAGGCACTAAGTTCCGGCCCGGTTCAACCAAACAAAAACAGCTTCAGGCGGAAGCCCACGATAGCATCCAGCGCGCGCAAGCCAAAAACCGCCAGGCAGCGGAGTAAATGTCATGACAGAACCCTGGATTATCGGTTTTTCCATTGCCGCATTCGTCGTTGTCGCGGCGGCGCTTCTTCTGATCATTATTATTTTACAAGCCCGGCGCATTGCTGCACTTGCAAAAACAGCACTTAGCGTTGTCGCTGAAATTGAAGAAAATACAAACTCGATTTGGGCGATCAACCAGACCAATAAGGTCGCGAAGGATTTGTTGGGTGGTGCCGGGGCCATTGAGGAGAACGCCGGGGCCATCGTCTCAGCGCTGAATGCGGCAGATCAGAAGAAGGCATCGTGATGGAAGCCTTCGGATGCCCATTACGTGTCGCGTATAGGAGAGAATAAATGTTGGAGGCATCGACGGTCACACTATGGTGGGTCTCCTTGGGGCTAGGCGTTGTCGTTAGCCTCGTCGTTTCGCTGTTGTTGTGGCTTATTCATCGCGAAGCCCAGAGCATCAACGCGGTCGTGTCGCAAATATGGACGACAGGCCAACGCGTTGCCAACAACACCGTTCATATACCTACGCTTTACCGAACTGAAGAAACCGTGGCCGCGATTTTGGTGCGGGCTGGACGCATCGCGGAAGGTGCGGCGACGATCGAAGCGCACGCGAATGGCTGTCCGGGCTGTCCGCAATGCATGAAGAGCCACTAGGAGGACATAATGACCACACTTACACTTCTGACGGCAATTCTGGTCTTGGCCTTTTTTGTTATTCTTGCCTACAGCGTGTGGAAAATTTCAATCGTGTTGGAATCTATCGGCGGCAACGGCGATAGCTTTCTTGCAAAACTCCGGTTTGGTCTGCGCGCAATTGAAATGGAAACCAGCCACTTGGGGCCAGAGGTGACAAAGATTAATGCCGGATTGACGGATATAGCAGGGGGCCTCGGCGCCATCGACAACCACCTGACGGGCACTATTGACGCCGTTGTAAAGCAGGGGAGCTAGAACAATGGAACCGGTGACAGCCTTACCTGTTATGGTTCAAGTAATTTGGGCGGTTACGCTCGGGCTCGTGGTCATCGTTATCGTGCCACTGGCGATTTATCTGCTTCGTCGGCTTTTACGCGCGGCGCGTGATATCGAAGGGTATACTGCGGCCATGCTGACCGCCGGCGTCGGGATCATGAATAATACGGCACCGATTACGGCACTTAATGATACCATTGCGGTCGCGACAAACATGGTCGAAACGGCCGGTAATATTAATGACCATAGCGCGACCATAGCGCAGGTTTTGGCAGAACGGGCTGGAAAGGAGAGCGCATCATGACCAATATACTCTTGATGCTGACGCTGGCGGTAATCGCTGCGGTTGTCCTGGTGTTGGTCGTTTATCTTCTTGGCGTTATTATAGCGCTCTGGAAAACGATTAGAAATTTGTCAAATCTTGCCGGAGGGTTAATTGCCATCCGCGACCAAACGGACCCGCTGCCGGAACATCTTAGTGCGGTCAATGGCGGGCTTGTCGAATTATTAAACAGATTACTCGCCGTTAACGGCAACTTGGCGGCAATCGTCTCGGTTGCGAAGCGACAATAATTCCGCGCCAGGGAAAAAATTTACGGAGGCCTAAATGTGTTTTGAAAACCTACCCATCGACTTCGACGAGAATGGAAACGCCTTTCTTAAGCCGGGAATTAAGGCCCCCTTTGCCTATGACGTTGGAGAGACCCAAGATCGCGAAGAACGCCTCAAGGAAATAGCGCGCAAGAACGGCCAAATCAGCGACATAGACTATGATCCCGTGACCCGGGTTGCCGGCGCACTGGCATTTCATAGCACCGTTAATTTACAAGAACGTAAAGTTCTCGATACAAATTCGATGGCAACTTTGTTCCGAGGCTACGAAGTCATTCTACGTGGGCGTGACCCCCGGGACGCGGCATTTATCAGTTCGCGGGCCTGCGGAGTCTGCGGCGGTGTGCATGCAACCGCTTCGGCGCTATCGATCGAAATGGCGCTTGGCATTAAACCACCACCCCTGGGCATCGTGGTTCGAAATTTGCTGCTGAGCTGCGAATATCTATACGATAACCCACTGCATTTATTTGTGCTGTCCGGACCTGATTATTCGGAATCCTTGGTTAAGGACACCAACCCTGAAATTTGGGAAAAAGCGGTTAGCGCTAAAACAAAATTTAGTGATGTACACGGCTATGCGACCATTGCTGAAATCATGACCGACCTCAATCCCCTTTCCGGAAAATTGTATCTTGAGGCCTTGACGATGACGCGCGTTGCGCGTGAGGCATATGTTTTGTTGGGTGGCAAATACCCCCACCCGGAAACGGTTATCCCAGGTGGTGTTACCACCATGATCACGCTAACAACGCTCAACGAGTTCTATATAAAACTTCACCGGTTTTTTGATTACAGTAAAAAATGTGTCGGCATTTGGGACGACATTTATGATTTCTTTTATGAATGCGACCCAGACTATCGTGACTGCGGGCGGTTACCTGCGACGATGGTGGATTTTGGTCAGTGGGATCACGAAGATTACTACGATGCAACTTATGAAAACTGTAATGCGTGGGGCGAGAAACGGTGGTCGACACCAGGTGCCGTTGTTGACGGCAAATTGGTGACAACCCGTCTTCAAGATCTAAACGTCGGGCTGGAGGAATTCATCGAACATTCCTACTATGAAGATTGGAATGATTATCCCTTTAAGACCGATCCGCTTGGCGCACCTTTGAGCCCAAATCATCCTTGGAATAAAACGACAATACCGAAACCAGGAGCACAAGACTGGAAAGAACGCTATTCCTGGTCGACAACGCCGACGTGGGATCGAAAAGTTTTTGAGGCCGGTGCCTACGCACGGGTCTACATCTCGGCCCTAGCTCAAAAATTGCCTGAGAGCGACTATATTAAATCCACCGGTAAAAGCTTGATATTGAATGTTGGCAAGGGCCCGGACCTTCCTGCTAAAACGCTTGAATGGAAGGTTCCGGATGTATGGAATACCTTTGAACGCAACCGGGCACGTGCCTACGCGGTGGCTTTCAATGCGATGGTAACGCTGGAAAACTGGACGCGGGCGCTCGATCTCATGAAACGTGGCGAAACTAAAGTCAGCACACCATTTGAAATCCCCACCAAAGGCCGATTCATTGGCGCGGGTTTCTGGGGAGCGGGCCGTGGATTTTTATGCCACCACTGTGTTATCGAAGACGGTGTTCTGGCCAACTACCAAATCGTCACACCGTCCACCGTGAATGCGTGCCCGCGTACTCCGTGGGGAGAGCCGGGGGCATATGAACAAGCCGTTCTCAATTCCCCGATTCTGGAAGCCGACATTGATAATACGGATGCATTCAAGGGCATTGATATTCTTCGGACGCTGCGTAGCTTTGACCCCTGCATGCCATGCACCACCCATGTCATGGTTGAGGGGACAGACCATGTCGTCTCACGCGAAGTAACGACCTGTGCCTGTGGAATCGACGCATAGCAAAAATGGCGAGCCGGATTCCGACCACCACATCTTGATCGGTGTCGTCGGGGCAGTTCCGGTTCTGGAATGCCACCCCCTCGGCCCGGCGTTATTAGAGCGCTTGGGAGCACAGAACTGGTCGGGTCGGTCGGTATCAGTCGAGGCTCTCGTTTGGGGCGCGATGCACGTCGTGCAGCAATTTCAAGAAACTCCGAACCAATTCGATCGCGTGGTTCTTGTTGGCTCGGTCCAACGTGGGGATGCACCGGGAACAGTTACGAGCTGGCGTTGGAAAGGCGGCCCTGTCGATATTCCTACGATTCAAGACCGAATTTTTGATGCCGTTACTGGCATCATCAGCCTTGATCACTTAGTTCTGATCGGAGAGCATTTCGGCGTCTGGCCGAAAGAACTATTCCTAGTTGAAATCGAATTGCCCGAGACATTGTTCGGGGAAATCGCCGCCAATTACGGCACAGAAAATGGCTCCCGATCAATTGACAATATAAGTTTTATGAAACAACTTGGATTTGATCCCAAGGATGTTATTCGTCAAATTACGGATTCGGCTCGATATGCGGCGCTCGGTTTATTTCCTGCGGGCGATGAGCCCGGCTTCAAAACGGCAAGGGCCCTTACGCCAGCAACACCGGTCTGTTATAATGCGTTTGTTGGGACGGACGCATCGTAATCCCAAAGTAGAAGGAGAACGCATTGGATATTAGGGCAGATACATTTGAAGGAGAACCTGTTCAGCGGTTGATGGATCGCGATGAGGTTCTGCAGATTTGCTACTGGTACCAAGGGGAAGGCTTTGGCGATACCTTTGCGCCAGATGACGTGTTGCCGTTTCTCAATTGTGATGTGTCCGACATACGCGCCGCCATGGACGATCTTTTGCAACGCGGTCTTTTGGAACACGCAGACAAGCAGAAGGATCGTTACAGCCTATCCAAAATTGGGAAAAAAGACGGCGGTCGCCTTTTCGCAGATAGCTTTTCGGAATTTCAAAAAGGCGCACACGGAGAGTGCGACGCGGGCTGCTGCGATGGAGACGACCATTCCCAATGCGCGCACGACTGACCCCTTGCATTGTTTAGGGCGAGAGCGCCGTCGGCTATGAAAAAACCTCCGTGTTCACCGTCACCCGTCGAACAAGATCCGTTACAAAAGGCTGGCTTTCGAAACAACGACGAATGGGAAGAATTGCTGGCGCGGGCCAATCAGCAGATCCAAACTCTCGAAGGGCTTGAAGAAGGCGAGATAAAAGACACTGTATTTTCTCTTCTTAATGACCTTGATGCTATCCACCGTGAAGCTCTCACACGCCTCGTCGCTCTCTTCAAGGATGGCGTACTCGAACAGGTTGTCACAGACCCAGCGATTCACACCCTCATGGAAATTTATGGTCTCGCAGGAGATTTTCCCGAACCCGGCGAAATGACGACGGGACCTGTTCCTGCGGATAATGTCTCCCCCATACCGGTTGCCGATAATTACGTCTTTAACAAGCCGCTACCCGTCGTTGCGCCGATCCAAAAAGCCGCGGGCGCGTCGGCTTTCCCGCGTTGGGTGCCGGTACTTGCGGGCAAACATGCACTTAAATCGGGCAAGGCACAGCTTCTGGTCGTTGACGATCAGCCGATGTATATCGCCCTTGTAGAGGATGATCTGTTTGCCATTGACGCGCACTGTTTCATAAACGGCCAATTGATGGCAGGGGCGGAATTAAACGGATACACCCTAAGCTGCCCCCTGCATGCGGGTTGCCACTATGATGTTCGACAAGGAAGCCGCCTCGCTGCGCCCGGGTCGATTGATTGTTTTCCCATCAAAATCAATGATTCCGGAAACATTCTTATCGGATTTGAAATGCCGTTTACGCCGCACCTTCCGACGTTCTGAGATATTTCGTGTCGAGAGACGATAAAATTCTTATATGCGGAGTCGGCAATGTGTTGCGTGCCGATGACGGTTTTGGTGTGCGCGTGGCGCACGCTCTAATGGCGCGTGATGACCTGGGCTCTTCTGTCAAAGTCATTGAAACCGGCATTGGGGGCATGAGCCTCGTGCAAGAATTAATGGATGGCTACGATGCACTTCTCCTGATCGATGCCTATACCCGCGAAGGAGAACCGGGCCAACTGTATTTTCTTGAACCGGAAATCCCTGATACCGATTCAATGGGCGTACACGAAAAACGTTCCTATTTTGCCGATACCCATTACGCCACACCAATCCGCGCCCTTGCACTCGCGTCACAAGTCGCGGAGCTGCCTTCGGTTATTCGAGTACTTGGATGCGAACCACAAAACTGCGATGACATGACAATCGGCCTCACTCCTCCGGTTGAGGCTGCGATCCCAGCAGCTATTGAAATGGCACTGGATTTTCTCAATAAAATTCTGCGGCCCGGAAGTTAATTTCTGAGGAAATTGATTGATAGCCGAATGCGTATTTCTTAGCGCCGTCCGATTTGTTACCGAAGTATGCAAATTCTACTCAAACGCGATGGTGTCTCGATATCCGGAGATCTGTTCCGACACTGCTTATAACTGCCTATAGTAAATTTCATCACTGCTATCGGGAACAGCAATGCGTTTCAACTTCATATCAAATTTATGACATTTGGCTTCACTGCAGATGGGGTGAATTCTCTTAGGGGCGGCCAACGAGCTATCGCGCAAGCCGACAAACGGATAAGCCTCGGACAGAGCAGGGTTTCTAGATCGAGCCCCCAAACTAGGCTACGAGAATATCGGGACAGTGGTTGTTACCACTCTTCCTTCGTGATCTATAGAGACGTTACGGATCGGCATGCTGTAGAGTTGTTCCAAATTAACATCGGTCATTACGTCAGCGGTTGTGCCAAACTGAAAGTGGTTGGCGCTGTGCATTAACAGTACCTTGTCAGCGAGATGGATGGCGTGCTGTGGGTAATGTGTGGTCAACAAAACCGTAAGCCCGTGGTTCTTGGCGACGTCGCGTAGTGTCCGCAGGATTATATTCTGATTGTAGAAATCAAGCGCCGAGGCAGGTTCGTCCAGAACAAGGACATCGCATTCCGATGCAAGCGCTCGGGCCATCAGCACCAGCTGACGTTCTCCGCCGCTAAGTCTATCGAACGGACGATCTTCGTACGACTTTAAGCCCAGATGGTCGATCATTTTATGGGCGATCTCAAAATCGTGCTTACCCGGTACACTAAACAATCCAATATGTCTTGCACGCCCCATTACCACCATATCCAGAACCGAGTAGGGAAATGCGGACTGGGCATTTTGTGGGACGTAGCCAATATTGCCCTGAACATGAATATTGCCTTCATTAGGTTGGAGTAAACCTGTAATGATCTTGAGCAGCGTTGTTTTACCGCGGCCATTTGGCCCAATGACGGCGACGATATCTGCGGTCTCGACACGGAAATTATGTGCGCGAAATATCCAGTCTTCTGCGTAACGGAAGCCTGCATTCTGACACTCAATCATTTTGCCAACCCTTTGCCTGCGTACGGCGCAGCAAGATCGCAAAAATTGGCGCGCCAATGATAGCGGTGATGATACCAAGAGGAATTTCAGCGGCGATTGACGCCCGGGCAAAATTATCGACCAGAATAAGATAGATCGCTCCGATCAAGGCAGAAGCAGGCAACAGCACACGATGATCGGGGCCGACCATCATACGTGCGACATGTGGGATAACCAGGCCAACCCATCCGATAATACCAGCTGCAGACACGACGGCGGCACTAACAAGGGCCACACATACTAAAATGATCCAGCGGGTTTGTTCTACGCCAATACCGAGGCTCTTAGCCTCTTCGTCGCCCAACGACAAAACGTTAATCCTGAACCGCAAAAAATAAATTACCGCACTCGCAATCGTCACCGGGATGGCGACCAAGGTCACTTTATCATAGCTTGCCGACGCAAAACTTCCCATCAGCCAGAATACGATTGCCGGCAATTTGTCGTCTGGGTCGGCGACAAATTTCACCAGAGAGACGAGCGCCATAAAGAATGCACCCGTGACAACGCCGGAAAGGACAAGCATGAGAATGGGAGCCCGGCCATTCATACGGCTAATGAAATAGACGATCATGATCGCCGCCATGCCAAATATAAAAGCCAGACTGATTATGAGCAGAGAGCTTTCGGACAATAAAATTCCAAGCGCTCCACCAAACGCCGCACCCGAGGAAACACCAATAATTTGCGGCCCAACGAGGGGGTTTCGAAATACTCCTTGTAGTGCTGCTCCTGATATGGCGAGACCGGCGCCAGCGACCAATGCAAGAATTATTCGCGGCAATCTAATCAGCTCCACCACCCTTTGCTCCACACTTGTCCAATAGGGATCGATTCCTGAGAACGGCGAAAACAAGATACCGATGACGTGTGTAATGGGTACGGCGTAGCGGCCAACGATAAGCGAAAAGAGCGTGGTTAAGATCAAGACTATGGTGAGCGATAACCAGAACGCCGGAAAGCGCGCCGTTCGCCACAAATCTAACGAAAACGTTTTACTCAGAAATGTCACGCAACAATCCAATCACACGTGCAATGCGAACTGCGGCCTAGTCCAAATACAGCAGAAAGAAGGTGCCTACTGACGGGTAAATATTCGATAATTGGCTGCGGTCCCGTTCATCTTCATTTTGAGAATGGCGTCAATATCACCATCGCTTAGTCCCTGACCGTAGATAAATCGGTATTTCTCGTCCATTACTTTGCGCAATGGCCAGGAAAATTTCTCAGGGTGAAGAACCATACTAAGCCATAGCCACGTGAGCGGAGATTCTTGGTTTGGCGGATCCCATCTGTAACCACCGAGCGGCATCTTGTAGACACGCTTGTTTTTCACTGCGCTGACATCGGCGAGAAGCGGATTATTGTATACGTCTTTTGGTGAGAGCTTACGTTCGAATCCGTTTAGTAATATGACCTCTGGATTCCAAGCTATGATTTGCTCTGCACTAACGACGGCGAACATGCCAAGACCGCCCGCCGAATTCTTGCCTCCAGCAAGATTGATATAAAAATTATTGTACGACTTTCCGCCGGCAACCCGCAGTTTTGAAAGGTAATTCATAAAATAAAGGACACGTGGACGCTTGTCCTCCGGTATTCCAGACGTGTGCTTGGCGAGCATCGCGCGAGTATCGTGACGCCATTTGATCATGGCGTCTGTCTTTTCTGATTTTCCTAACATGGCGCCCATCATCTGGAGCCATTTAATCGTAAACGCTTCTTTACCGATACGAATTGAGGCGACTTTCATCCCAGCATTTTCAATCGGTTTAATAATGTCGTCCCCCAAGTGTGACCACTGAAATACGATATCAGGATTGAGAGAGAGCAATTCCTCAACATTAGGAATGAACGTGAAACCCTTGCCTACAATATTGCTGGTGATATTGAGGGCATCGGGGAAAAATTTTTGAAGAATATTGCCCTTGATCGCCGTCTTAGACAAATGATGCATGCCCACCAGACGTTTGGTTCCCCCGTCAACCGCCATAAACATCGACGCGGCTGGAATTGGGATCGTCACCACGCGTGTGACTGGTTTATTAAGCTTGATAGTCTTTTTCTTCTGATCCGTGAACGAAATGGGGGACTGTGCAATTGATGGAACCGCTGAGATTAATCCGACAGATAAGGCCGCAGCGGCAATTCCTATATGGTATTTATTTTGCAACATGATTTTTTAACCCCTCTTGTTTTGTTTGATTTCTCACCATTTCGTTGAGAGTTTCCGCTATCCGGAGCATCATAAAAATATAGCCTATTTTATATCCATTTTGTCCACATGTTTTATTTTTGCACTTCACCTGCTATCCGAAATCGCGGTGTAGAGTTATTCGGAGTTCAGGAAACATCGAATGGCGCATCACGAAACGCCGGAAGATTTTCGCACTTCGAAGTAATTGTGGCGAGGGTCGGGTATATCGCGCCGTCCCACAAATGAGGCCGCATCCTTTGGATGTATGTTGTTGTAATGGTTGATATAATTTCGGATTGCGTGAGGCGCTCACCGACGGACCATTCCCAGCTCTGAACGATGTTTTCTAATGCAGAGAGCCCAACAGCCGACTGACGATCAAAACGAGACGTGCGTTCCGCTATTTGTTTTTCTACCGGCCGGTTTTCTTCGGCAACCGCATTCATTACCCGTTCCAGGGTACCCGTTGCATACGCAACGAGTTGCAAGACAAGTTGACGCGTGGGTGCATTCATCGGCAGCAATGCCCTGTCTGGCCCGACCAAGGCATCAATATGATCAAGAATTGCAGCGCTATCAATAAGCGTACGTCCATCATCCAAGATCAGTGCGGGAACTCGGCCAAGTGGGTTGTGTTGTTCGATATCCGGCATCTCGGAAATGAGGGAAAGGGGTTTCGACTCAAAGGGAATATCGAGATAGTGAAGACTAACCGCCACACGACGGACGAACGGCGAAATGTAACGACCGATCAGAACCATTGGAAAAACGTCCTCTGGGCTAGAGTCATTAATCGGTTATCTGGATAACATTCACGAGATCAGCGGGATCTTGAGGCAGGACGCGTTCCGACATTTCAAATTGGAGTTCGCGAAATTTGGCAGACTCCTCGGGCGTCGCGAGATTTTTCATTTTCTTGCGCTTGATATCAATGAATTCAGGACGCACAACACCGGGTTTTACACCCAATTCTACAGACTTATTATCGCATGTAATCCGGAAATAATAAGATCCGAAGGCGGCGATCGAAATCTCATCGCTGGGCGGAATGTTCTTATCGACCGTATATCGTCCATTCGTTACAACACGCCCAACGAGTTCGAATGCGTCTTGCGCGCCGGGGCCAGGAAAAGCGGTCAGAACTGATAGCGACTCCCTCGCCGGGGCGCCACCCGGAACCAAAGCCTCAAAGCCCCTTTGTATGACTTTATATGTAATAGAAAGCCCGCAAATTGATCCACGACCATGGTATTTTACGAGATCATCAAAACTCAACCTCAGTTCATCACCGCAGTCGCTAACGAATAAATCATTCATTATTTCCCCCGACGTTCGCCCTATGAAAAAATAAACGCTGGTGTTTGTGGTCAATATTCCACACAGACAACCCTGATCTATCTCCTTTGTGTATGTCATATCACGGTATTCAACAACGATAAAGTGTTGCCAAATCATATCGGCTTTAAGGTCATTGTCAGAGCGTCCGGCAGTGCGACTGGGCGTCGACTTAAGCATCTCGTCGTTGACCGTCGTGGTCAGTGCCCTTGGTGTCGTCCTATGAGAAAACTGACCACATCCTTTCTAGTGACATTTGCCATTCTTTTGGGAAGCGCAGGGGAGAGTTTGAGTGCCGATTTTAAGAAGGGTGTAACCGCATACAAGAATGGAGACTATGTAACCGCCCTACATGAACTTGAACCTCTAGCAAAACAGGGGGACGCTGGTGCTAGTACAATACTGGGTGGAATGTTCACTTTCGGAAAAGGTGTTCCACAGAACTATAAAATTGCGGTGAGGTATTACTTGGTTGCCGCGAATCAGGGAATCGCCTTTGCTCAGTACTCACTAGGAAATATGTACAGCAACGGAGAAGGTGTTCCACAGGACTATGAGACAGCGGTGAAGTGGCACACGTTTGCGGCGAATCAGGGACATGCCCGTGCCCAGACTAATCTGGGCGTAATGTACTCATTAGGACGGGGTGTAAAGAAAGACAATGTCTATGCCTATAAGTGGGGGTGTCTTGGTGCATTGAATGGAAACATTAATGGCGCAAAGTTAAGTGATTTTGTTTCGAATTCTATGACCTCTTCACAACTTTCTAGGGCGAAACGACTTTGCCTTAACTTTGTTCCTGACCCCCCCCCCACTGACCGAAACCGTCAAGCCCCCCCCCCACTACTGATAAAAAAGAAACCCAAGTCCAATAATCCTCAGTTCATGAAGGCTAAATTGGATAAGGAAAGCAAAGAGGCGGCGTTTAAACTTGGATTATCAAATTTTGCGTGGGAACCAATTGAGTGTGCTGCGTTTTATGCCATTGGCGCGGAGGGTTTTAACAGGGCTGGGCAGAAAAAAAACGCGAAGAGAATGAAGAGTTTACACGAAGAATTACTCGGGTTTGCGCGTTCGCTTATCCCACCAAAAACCGTTTTAGCGAGGTTAAAGTTGGTGATGACTAAGCAAATTGACGAAGTTGATGGTGATTACAGAAACATCAGAAATAAGTTTCTAATAATTTGCCCTGATGAGATGAGGCGTGGGACGCGCACAGAATACATTTATCCCAACGATTTCTCCCAGGCAGCTCACATGCGCAAGCAATAGGATTTATTTTAATTTTTTCCCGAGAGCCTCTTCGATATTATGCAAGGTACAATGCGTCAAACCCGCGTGGCTGAGAATAAGCCCGTAGCCGACGCACCGGAACCCAAAACACCAAAGGCCCCTTTCAGAGGTTACCCGCCTCAATAGCGATCTAATCACTTCTGTGAGCCGATTTCAGGGCTGTGAGGATGTGTTTGCGAGCAATAAGGCAAACAAGGTCTATATGTCCATTTATCGGCTCTGGTGCTTCCTATGTGCTCCCTAGAAGAAAAAGGGGCTAGCGATAAAATCGCTAACCCCTTGTTTTAATTGGCTCCGGCGGCAAGACTCGAACTTGCGACAAGGTGATTAACAGTCGTATGGTCTATCATTTCATACCGTTTCATCCTGCTACATTTCTCTATACAAACCTTGTTCAGTAGGCGCTTCATGGTTTCATAGCAGTTCTTGCCATTTCACCTGTTTCCATCTATTTTTGTAACCCAATTGTAACCCAAGGGAAACGACGTGCCAAGACTAATGGAAAAACCACTCACGGCGATGGCCGTTGAGAAGCTGAAGCCAAAAGACAAAAGATATGATGCTTACGATGCTACCGTACGTGGGCTGGGTATCCGTATTGCTGTGAGCGGCACCAAAACATGGTTCGTGATGAAGCGAGTAAATGGGAGAATGGTTAGGTCTTCCGTTGGTCGGTATCCGTCTCTATCGCTTACTGATGCCCGAAGGAGGGCTGTCGATATAATTTCGCAAATGGAAGATGGCACCTTACCCCGTGCGGGAGATGCTAACCGCTTTGATCAAGTATTTGAAGAATGGTTAAGGCGAGACCAAGGAGGAAATAGAAGGCGGCGGTCTGTTGAGTTAGCGCTTCGTAAACACGCATGTCCTGCGTTTAAGGGCATGATGGT